>JBDKVB010000001.1 GCA_039679385.1 Armatimonadia bacterium
CGGCCCATCTAGGGGCCTCTACGAGCCAATTGGAATCGTAATTCGCTAACCCCCTCAAGAACACCTCCTGGCGCCACCAAAAAAGCCCGACTTTCTTCTCTCTTCCTCCTCAATAGGCCCCTAACAGGCCCGGAGAGGCCCCGAATCGGGCAATTCGCTAACCTCCGGCTTTTTGGGCCCTTTTTGGGGTTAGCGAATACGGCAGCAATATGGACGATGCCCATTCCTCGGGCTTCCGGGCACTTTTTGCAGATTCGCTAACCCCCTCCTCCTCGCAGCCCCGAAAAGGCAGTGCCCTAAAAAGGGCCTCTACGGCCCGTTTAGGGGCATCGCACCTTCGCGGAGCGCGAAAACGAGACAAAAGCAAAAGGTGAAGGGAGTATGACAACCGGCCGCGTCGCCACGAAGGGTTCACAAAGGCCCTTGACGTTGCCCTTCGCCGTTGCCCTTGCCCTTCGCCGTTCCCCCTCGCCACCGCGTGGAGAGGGGGACAAAGGGGGTGAGGTGCCTTTCACGGCACTACCTTGGCTGCTGCGACGCCGTCGCCCGCCAGCGGTGTGGTCACATCCTCGAACACGTTGCCCCGCAGCAGCACCCCGCCGGTCGAAGGCTGGATCTCGATCCCCTGGTCCGCATGACGAACGGTGCAGTGCTCGATCAGCGCATCCCGGGTCGTGCCACTCAGACGCAGGCGAGCGTTGCTCTGTAGGACGTTGCGCCGGAACAGGGCGCAGCGCGACAGCGGCCCCGGGTAGGTCGCATCGTTGTTGCCGGTGATGCTGCCCATGAAGGCGCTGCGCGGACCGTAGCCATTGCCCTCCACGATCTCGTTGTCGAGGAACTGGCAGTACCAGGCCGGTTGCCAGCCCCACTGGTGCGGGTTGAGGCCCCAGGTGATGAAGCCGTCCATCCGCGTCCCACGGTTCCCGGCCACGATGGTATCGACGGCGCTCCCGTAGAGCTGGAAGGGCCCGCCGTCCTCGAAGCTGTTCCCGATGAACAGGTGCCGCCCGCGATGCGGGACGATGGAGATCAGCGAGGTGTCATCCGGGGCGATGTCCCAGGGGCGGTCGATCTCCCAGTTGCGCCCCTCATTTTTCACCACGGTTCGCCACTGGCCGGTGCCGGTTCCGTCGAGGATCAGCAGCATCGCTCCCGTCCAGTCGGTGTGCGGCTTCGGCGCGTAGTCCTTGTAGGTCGGATCGGCGGCGAGCACCACCTGCTTGCCCTGGGTCTGCGCGACCTTGCCGAAGTACGCTCCGCCGCCGGCGTCGAGGGTCATCATCTCGCGGTCGGCCCCGTACATCTGCGAGAGGCGATTGTGGGCGTAGTAGAGGTTGCGCGAGTAGTTGGTCCAGAAGGTTGTGATGTCATTCCCGATGGACAGCAGGTTGCAGCCGATCACCTGGTTGTCCTCGAAGATCATCCGGTCGACGCGCTCGAGGCTGTAGCCCCGGCCGCCGTAGCGCAGGACATTCCGAGCCACCAGGCCGCCGCCCTGGGAACGGAACAGACGCAGCGCGTAGTTGGAGGCATACAGGTCGCAGTCGGTGACCGCGAAGTTCCGCCCCCGCAGCATCACCGCAGCGCCGCAGGTCTTGTGGGAGGTCGGTCCCTTGCGTCCCCGGAACTCCTTGCCGATGTCCTCGATCATGAAGTAGCAGTTCGCACGGATGCGCACCGACTCGATACGGATGCCCTCGGCGGCGTCGGTGTCGGCGATCACGTTGCGATGGTTCTGGCAGTACAAACTCAGGTTCTGGAGCCGGAAGTGGCTGCCGGTGATCAGCGCCGGCGGAGGCTCCTCCATGTCCGGCCAGTAGAGGCTCACGAGCCCCATGCCCTCGCCGCGCAGTGTGATCCCGTCGGGCAGGTCCAGCGCACCCTCGACCTTGTAGCGGCCGCGCGGGAAGTAGACGACGCCGCCACCTTCTTCAGTCGCCCTAACGAGGGCGGCACGAATCGCCTGGTCCGAGTTCGCGCCGAAGTCCTTGACGTTGTAGACCTGCTCGCGCCACGGCTTCGGTAGGGTCACGGTCAGCTTGCCGGCGCTTCGCCAACTCGCCGGGCCGCCAAGGCCATTGTGGACCCACACGGTGTAGTCCGTCGGAGGCAGGGAAGAGGGGAGAGCGAGGTTGAGGCTGTAGCAGTCGGCCCTCGTCGGCTGCAAGGTCACCTGCACACCCTTGCTGTCGATCAGAACCACGGTGGCCGGAGCATCGAAGGCCAGGCACTTGCCGAAGACTCGGAGCCACCCACCGGACGAGGCGCCGAAGCCCTGGTCACCTTGCACCCACCACGGATCGGGCCGGTTCGCGAGCGCGGGTCGCGAGACAGCCTCGCCGACTCGCACGCGAACCGCGAACACACCCGGTCTCCAGTCCGCCGGGATCACGGCCTTCACACACCGGGCGTCCGCCTGCAGCACTTCGAGGCGCTGCCAGTCACCGGCAGGAAGCTCCGCGTCGGCAGTGGGCGCGCCGCAGGGAGAGTCTGGCAGACGCAGGCCTTCGACCTGCGATCCAGCCTCGAAGCCGCCGCCGAAGATCACGACCGTCTCATCCGGGCGCACCGGGTCTGAGGCCCAGAGGATCGTCGGGCTTGGTGCGGCAAGGGCGACTGCGCCCAGCAGGGAGAGGAACAGGCAGGACAGTGAGGGCAGCGCGGCGGAAGACATGAGCGGCACTCCCTTGCGGGGGCCTCAGCGCGTCAGGGCCTTCTCCACGTCCTCCTGGCTGAGCCCCTCAATCTGCACGACCTTGTCGCGCGACTTCTCCCCGGCAATCAGGGTGAGGTCGGCGGGACGCACGCCGAGAGTCTTCGCCAGGAACTTGAGCAAGGCCTTGTTCGCCGCGCCCTCGACCGGGGGAGCCTGAAGACGCACGACAACGGCGTCGCCACGACGCTCGGCGACTTCGTCCTTCCGGGCACGAGGGATGACGCGGATTTGGAGGCGAGTGGACGGCATGGTGGTGTAGGGGTACCGGGAGAGATGGCCAGGCCGGCCTCTTGTGAGGCGTCTACAACCCGGCGGCCACGAGCAGCAGGAAGGCCAGCAGGTTGTGCAAGCCGTGGGCGACAATCCCCGGCCACAGTGAGTGAGTGCGTTCGTAGACCAACGCGAGCATGATCCCCATCACCGCCACCGTCGCCATGCCGCCGAGGGCCAGGTTCAGGTGTGCGATCCCAAAGATCGCCGCGCTGATGGGTAGCGCGAGGATGGGGTTGAAGCTGCGGCGCAGTCCGGCGTAGATGAAGCCCCGGAAGATGATCTCCTCCGCAGCCGGCGCCAGCACACAGGCGATCGCGAACCGCACGAAAAGCTGGGGCCCGCTCGGAAGGTCCTGGACCATCGCGGCTCCGAAGAGCATCTTCGCCCAGGACCCGCCCAGCATCAGCGCAAGGGCCGCCAAGGATGCCAGCATCATGCCGTAGGCACCCAGGCCGGTTGCCAGGCTCCGCAGGATGCCCGGTGCACTGCGCACGCCGAGAGCCTCCCAGGGCTCGGGCTCCCCCTGGTGCATTCGCCACCCGATATACGCGGCCGCAAGTCCGCAGATGAACAGGTACGAGAGCAGCGCTGGAAGCGCTGCAGCCCAGCTTCCGTCTCCAGCAATGTGAACCCGACGGGACAGCTCCAGGATCGTCACCCGGGCAAGGGCCATCGCGCACAGAAGCACAGCCCCGAGCTCCGCAGCGTCCACGGATGACCAGGTGACCTGCGGCCACGGAAGCGTTGAGCGTGGCGCCGGCGGCCGCAGCAACCAGCGCAGTACATACCGGATAAGCAGCGCCGCGCCGACCAGGAGCAGCAGGCCGTAGGCCAGGCCGACGAGGAGTAGCAGCCCGGCCGAGTCGTTGGCCGCACTGGTCGCCTCAGCCTCGAGCGACTTCGCCTGCCCGATGACTCCCAGCCGTCGGAACAGGTCCGCCTGCGCAAGCAGCGACGGCCAGCCCCCATAGCCTTTCAGCACCTCGGCGGCCTGGAGCAGGGCCTTCCGGTCCACCGACCGCGTGTCATAGACCGCCGAGACCGCCAGGTACAAGTCGCCCCGCGCTTCATCGTTCTGCACCAGCTTGCCCAGGAGCTTCAGGGCCTCGTCGGCATTGCCGCGTCGCGCATAGATGACCGCCAGTCGCAGTCCGGCGCGGGCATCCGGCGACTCACTGCGCAGAGCCGCTCGCTCGTAGCAGGCGATGCCCGACTGCACGACGTCCTCGGGGTCAACACTCAGGCGGCCGTTGAGATGGGACTCCAGGTCTCCGAGCGCCCGGCCGAGTCGGTAACGCAGGTCGCCCTGAAGCAGCCAGCCATCCGGCCCGGGTTGCTGCGGAAGCTGCGTTGAAGCGCTGTGCGGCTGGTAGCTGACCAGCCCCGCCGCCATCGCCAGGAGCGCAGCAATCAGCCCCACACGCTGCAGCGCATGGCGGTGGTCGTGATGCTCAAGGGTTGGTGGGTACTGGTTCGGGTCGGCCACGTCTCAGGTCCTCTGTCGTTCTGACGGTTCGCGGGTAAGCAAACACCTCTCCCGGCCTCACGGTTTCCAGGCCCTGCGAGCCTTCCGGCCCGCGCAGGAGAGGTGCGAGTAAGCAGGTGAGCAGCTCAGGCGCCGAGTTCCTGCGACCGCTCCGTGGCTGCGATTACAGCCTCGATCGCGGCGGAGCGCAAACCGGCCGCCTCGAGTTCGCGGACCCCGGCAATGGTAGTCCCGGCGGGCGAGCAGACCATGTCCTTGAGGATAGCCGGACCGTCGCACTCGACGACCCACTTCGCCGTCCCGAGCACCGTCTGCGCTGCGAGACGCTGAGCGACCTTCCGAGGCAGCCCTGCTGCGACGCCGCCATCAGCCAGCGCCTCGATGAAGATCGCGACGAAGGCCGGACCGCTGCCCGACAGACCGGTCACCGCGTCCAGCAGCTTCTCCTTGAGTTCCTCGGCTGCGCCAACTGAGTTCAGCCAACCGTCGACAAGTGCCTTCTGGCCGTCGGTCACGTGCTCATTGGCAGCGTAGCCGAAGGCGCCCTCGGCCACCTCGCACGCGAGGTTGGGCATCACGCGGAGGATCGGCGCGTCGGCGCCAAAGAGCTTCGCGACCCGGGCAATCGGTACACCGGCCATGATTGACACGACAAGCTGACCGGCAGGCCGGGCGCTGACCGCGGGCGCGAGGGCCGTCTCGAAATCCTGAGGCTTCACCGCGATCAGGACCACGGCGCTCTCGGAGACGACCTGCGCAGCGTCGGCCACGACGGTGACCTCGGGGCAAGCCTTCTGCAGTGCTTCGCGAGCAGCGGGAACCAGGTCGGCTGCGATGATCTGGCCGGCCGTGAGCGCTCCACGGGCGATGAGGGAGCGGATCAGGGCGCCGCCCATCTTGCCGGCACCAACGACACCAAGCTGGTAGGTTGCGTCAGCCATTGTGACCACACTCACAGGAAGGGCTCCGCAAGGGTCCACACGAGCCGCCACTTCGTGGCAGCCCGCTGTGTGAACCGCGGAGCCCCAGGGTTCTTGGAGGCACGTTTTGCGTAGACGCCCTAGTCCTCGGTGCTCTCGTCGTCGCGTTCGTACCGTGGCTGCCCGAGCTGGCCGCCCTCGAGGACAAGGCGCTGGATGGGCATGTCAAAGGGAGCGCAGGCGTAGACCCAGCTCCCGATCTTCTTCATGAAGCCGCTCATCCCGTAGGTCACGCCGCCAAGGAAGTCACGGATTCGGCGTGCGTCTTCGGGATTGCAGTTCTCGAGGTTGAGGATGACAGGTATGCGGCGCTTGATCTCGTTGGCGATAGCGGTCGCATCGTCCATGTCGCGGGGTTCTGCGCGGACCAGTGGACAGGCCGCCTGCGCGGCACTGTTCTGCGGGGAGAGGGAGTAGACGCCTTCTTCCTCTTCGTGTACCAAAGCCTGCGGATCAGCGTCTTCTGCGTATTCCCCGTGAAGACCGAGGCCGAACAGATCAAGGGCCCTGTTCAACACATTGCGCCTCATTGCGAGGTCCCTCCTGCTGTGACGGATGCTGTAGTCAGTAGTTCCGTGAGTGGTTACGAGTGCCGACCAACTTCGGTCGGCGTGGTGTCGACATGTGCGATGTTGACTTCTGCCCCGGTGTCACTGCAAGCAGGCCTGCGGCGCCTGTGCGTCACGGTCTGTTCCCCTGATACTGCTCGAATCGCGCCCTGCTACCCGCTGCCCCTGGTCGACTACTTCGGTGGGCGTGGACCGAAGATCGCCGTGCCCACCCGAACCAGTGTTGCGCCCTCCTCGACGGCCACCTCATAGTCCTGTGTCATGCCCATGGACAGCTCTGCCATTGCCCCCTCTGGCAAGCCGACCGCGAGCCTTTCAGACAAATCCCGGACCTGTGCGAAGTACTTGCGGCAGGCTTCGGGTGACGCCCCCAGCGGCGTCATCGCCATCAGCCCTCGTAGCTGTACCCCGGGCAGTTCCGCGATTTTCTCGGCGAGAGGAGCCACCTGCTCGGGACTCAGCCCGAACTTGGACTCCTCGCCGGCAATGTTGACCTCAAGGAGCAAAGCCTGGCGTCGCTGCCGCTCGCAGGCACGTCGGTCGATCTCGGCAGCCAGCCGCTCATCCTCGACCGAGTGGATCAGCTCGCAGAAGGAAGCCAGGTACTTGACCTTGTTCCGCTGCAGGTGGCCTAGGAAGTGCCACCTTGGGTTGCCGTCGACCTGCCCGCCGAACTCCCGCCACTTGTCGACAAGCTCTTGAACGTAGTTCTCGCCCAGGTGATCCGCGCCGGCCGACATTGCCAGCCTGATCTCCTCGGGCGACCGTGTTCTCGAGACGGTAACCAGCGTGACCTGCTCTGGACTGCGGCCGGCTCTTCGAGCCGCAGCAGCAATCCGGTCCCTGACTTCACGAAAGGCCGCGCCGATATCGTGCATTGGGCGTCAAGCAACGGCAGCTCCAGGCCTGCTTGCAGGCCCGGGTACAGCGCCGCTACTTCTTCTCCTCGCCCTCTTCCTCTTCGTCAAGGTCGAGCGCCTCCAGCGACCAGTCGGCGAAGTCTTCCTCTTCCTTGGGCGCCGCTGCCGGAGCCGCGGGAGGTGGTGGCGGAGGCACCGCACCCTCAACCTTCTTCACCGGAGGTGGTGGCGGCGGCAACGGAACCGACTCCTCCTCAGCCTCCAGTGCGCCCAGAGGCGGCGGCGGGAGGAAATCCTCGTCACTCAGATCAAGGCCGGGAGCCGGCGGCGGTGGTGGCGGCAGCTCCGCTTCTTCCAACCCGACTACGCCGGGCGGTGGTGGTGGAGCGAACTCCTCTTCTACTTCCTCGACCACACCGGGCGGCGGTGGTGGAGCGAAATCTTCCTCGGCTTCCAGCTCGGCCATCCCGGCGGGCTCTGCCGGTATCTCCAGGATCGGCCCCGGAATGGCCGCAGCAGGCACCTCTTCAACCGGTGCCTTGGCCGGTGGCGCGAAGCTCTCAGGCGCAACCTGTTCGGCGAGTTCACTCACGAACTCGTCCTCTGCCCCCTCGGCAAAATCGCCGGCCTCCTCGAAGTCACCAGGGCCGGCTCCGACGCCGCCAGGCTCGGGTCCGAGTCCCATGCCTCCAATGGCATCCGCAACCTTCTCAGCCAGCGCCGCAGGGGCTGGAACGGCCACTGCCCCCGCCTCGATGGCCACGCCGCAACTCTTGCAGAAACGTGCACCCCGGGGATTCCCCGCCCCGCAACTGGGGCAGTGCATTCCTGCGTCCGGGGTGGCAAGGTTGGCCAGGCACATCAGACATGCGGCTCGAGTGGGTGGGTTGGCATATCCGCATCGCGTGCAGATCATTGCGGGCAAAGGTATCACGCCTTATCACGCAGACTGGGAACGCGGCGAACTCCGGCGAATCCCGCCACGAGGCAGTATAGCCCTGCCCTGCAAGGGAGTCAAGAAAAGCCGCTGGTGTGCACGCAAAGCGGCAGCCAGGGCCCTTGCGCCTTGTCCACGCGAAGCGCCAACAGACAGAAAAGGGGGCAGCCTCCGCCGAGACTGCCCCCTGCTGAGCAACCGTCTACCGTCCCTCTACTTGTCGCTCGGTGCGTCGATCTTGACCCAGCGCACCTCACCCTCCTGGCGCGGAACAACGACCATCGAGTACGGCTGAGTCACCACCGTCAGCGCTGCAGCTCCGGCGGCCGGGGCCTTAGTCCACACTTCGGCTCGCAGCCCCTTTTCCTCCGTCCAGACACTCTCGATGTGCACCCCGTAGCCACTGGTCGCCTTGGTGCCCAGGAAGGTCGCAAGGATCATGTTCTTGGTGAAATCCACTGCGGGCAGCTCGGGCACGGGAGTCTTCCCGGCGTTGACGCTCTTCCAGAGCGCCTCGAACTCCTTGGCGTCGCGGATCACCTTTTGGCCCGTGAGCTCCGCCGCAGCGTAGACCCCCTCGAACCGTGCCAGAATCTCCAGCTTGCCCGTGTCCTCATAGCGGACGCCGCGACGCTCGGCCTGTCGCTGGACAACGCCGACCAGGATGCTGTCGAGGTTGTTCTCCGTTGAGCCGACCTGCGCAGCGACCGGTGCGCCAGCCGCAGCAGCGAAGTCGGACCGCTCCGGTCGCATGCCGCCGGCCACCGAGGGTCCTGCTGGGACGGCCATCGCAAGGGTCGAGGCAGGTGCTCCCGGCATGGCGGGAGCAGTAGTCATCGGCGCCGGAGCCGCAGCAGCAGCACCGGCGGCAGCCAGACGGTCAGCTCCGGCCCGCCAGTCGGCGGCAGGTGCTCCTGGCGCTCCCGCTTCGCCCTTCATGGCGTAGGTCCGTCCGGCACTCTCCAGGACCGTCGTCGTGCGGCCCTCGGCGTCGGCATAGGTGCGCTTGTAGGTGAGCGCGTTGAACGTGCCCTCCGCGGCCTTGGCGAAGCTCTTCTCGAGGAACTGCGCATCCGCGTCCGCCAGTCCGCTGCAGCCGATCACGTTGACGATGATCCCCAGATCCAGCGCCTTGGCGATGTCCTTCTTGTAGTCGAAGTCGTCCGTGTAGTCCAGGTGGGGCGGGGCGTCGAGGATCACGAACATCGTCTTCTCAACCTGCGGGTCGGGGCTCCAGTTCACCTTGTTCACGGCCACATGCAAAGCCTCAACCACACTCTCGGCGTAGTCCCCGCCACCACCGGCCTCGATCTCCTTGATGGACTTGACGAGGTCGTCGATCTCTGTCGTGAGATCGATGGTCTTGGTGACGTAGGCGTCGCCCCGGTCTCGGTACAGAACCAGTCCGAAGCGTGCCTCAGGAGTCGGCTTGCCCGAGGCGATCTTGGCGACCATCTCGCGAACCTTGTCCTTGACGACCTGGATCTCATCACTCATGCTACCCGTCGTGTCGATTACGAACAGGACGTCCAGACGCGGCGCCTTCTGTGCAGCCGTCGCCGGCGCGGTGGCCGTCTCTTGCGCGGCAAAGCACTGGGCGCCGAGAAGAAGCAACAGGGCAACCAACAGGACTCTGGGGTTCATGGGCTCCCACCTCCAGGATTCTTGCGCGACTGCCCTTTGGACGGCGCCTGGCGCGAGAGAGTTCCCGCCGGATGACGACGCAGAATCTGCGACACCCCCTCTGGACATATGAGCCGGGAAAGGCGATAATCTGTTCCAGGTTGGTGGGTTGGGTGGAAGTTGTGACTACGATAGACCTTGCCTGGTTCGGGTTTTACCTTCCAGTTGTGGTGGGGAGACTCGCGAAGGCAGCATGCGAAACGTCGCTGAGGGCGAGTGACGGAGAGGTCCGGAGGCTCTGCCCGCGAGTTGCAGGCTGGGGAGAAGATGGAGAACCGGGGCTAGATGCGGTCCAGAAGGCGACACAAGAAGCGCAGACGGTCGACAGGGACAGGCCGGCGCTCAACGGCCGTGCTCGTCTGCTGTGCGGTGGTCCTCCTGGTGGCAGTCGGCTCCCTGGGTGCCGCAAAGCTTGGTGGTGCCTGGGCGCTTGCCCACACCCGCATGGTGGCCGCCCGTTTCCTCGCCTGCAACCCTCTCGCTCTTGCTCTCGCCGCTGAGCAGCCCAAACCGGAGGACTTCGACTGGGGACGTGTCGAGGAGGCCGCCTGGCTCGCCACCGTGAAGACGCAGGGACTCCCGCCGGCCGATGTTGAGGTGCGCGTCGACAAAGACCTCGGCTATGTCACCGTCGTAACCTGGGACTACTTCCTCTCGACCGTCAAACGCTACCCCAAGAGGCCGCCCACTCAGCACGATGCGGCGAAGGCCGCTGTCGGCATCTTCGGCGAGAGAGCCGGGCTGGTGGTCGACCCCAAGGCCGTCCGGGTGGAGGCCTCAGAGCCCGAGAACCCGCGCGGATATACCTGTCTGGCCTCCGGTCGGCTCAAGAACGGACGGTGCTTCGTCGCAAGTGTGCAGTTGGGGATCAACGACCTCCGACCCCTGCGCTTCGAGAACATGATCATCTCCCAGGAGAGCCCCGGCCGCTAACTCCGCCAGTTCACACCTCGACGTGCCTCCGCCTTCTCAATGCCCCTTCCCACAGCAAGGCTCTGCCTCTACCGTAACCGAGGCCGGTTGCCGCTGGCTGCGTGCGCTCTTGAACATGTGCAGCTGCCATACGCAGGCGGCCAGCAGGACTGCGGCGGCCATCGCGAAGGGCAACCGCAGGTTGACGAACTGGGCCGCGACGCCCCCGATCAGTGGACCCAGGACTCCGCCGCTGCCGAGCACCGCTTCATGCAGCCCACTGGTCTTGCCTCGACCCTCCTCGCGTCCGTGGAGAGCGTAGAACAGACTCCCGACGTAGGTGATCCCGCCGCAGGCACCGGCAAGAGCGAAGCCAACCATGAACAGAGCGGGGCTCGCAGACACTACGGCGCAGATCATCCCCACGGCGGCGAGCGCTTCACCGGCCAGCATCGGCCAGAGCCGGTACTGCCAGCGCTGCTCATAGCGCGTGTATACGAAAACGAGAACCTGCCCCAGGCGGAAGGCAAACAGGAGCCAGCCCACCAGCGGGACGGTGTACTGCAGCTCGTGACCCAGCTTCGGGAAGAGAGCGCCGACGATGCCGCCGGCAAACCAACTGGCGAAGTTGCCGATCCAGGCCAGGTGCAGGAAGAGCGTGCCGTCTTCGTGCTCCGCGAACTCCTCCGCACCGGTGTCCGTTGCCTGCGATGCACCACGAGGGATCCCTATCAGCCACGGGACTAGCGCCAGGGCCAGGGCAGCGGGTACGTAGAAGGGCCACAGTGGCCCCAGGTTCCACAGGTACCCGCTGGCCACCGGACCGATCATGAGGCCGGTCGCCCACAGGATGTTGAACAGCCCCAGATTGCGACTGAGCTCCTGGCGCCCGCCGGTGGTCAGCTCGGCGATCCACGCCTGCACCGAAGGCCAGAACAGCGACAGCGCTGCGCCGGAGAGCGGAACCGCGCACAGCACGTACTTCCACGAGCCCAGATTCGGCAGCACGATCCAGGCCAGCGTCGTGCCCAGACAGGCCACTACCGCGCAGCGACGACGACCATAGCGATCCGACAGGCCACCCGAGACCAGGCAACCCAGGGTGTAGGTCACCGAGCTCAGGGTCGCAAACAGCCCCAGGACCACGTTCGGGGCGCTGAGCTTGTAGATGCCCATGTTCTGGATCGCGAGGCTCGTCATGGCCACGTTCATGTCCATGCAGAAGCATGCGACGATCAGCCTGCGGGGAGGGGCGAAGAGGCGCTGGCGTAGGGTCACGGCCTGGGGCTCCGTTCAGAGGGCCGAAGGCCCTGGATCAGTTGAGTGCTTGTGCTCGACGCGCAGTCAGGACGCGGGGCTTCCCTCGGTCGCATGCCGCCACAGCGCCCCATAGGCGAGTTCCATGAGCGTCTCGAGGTTCTCCACGTCGGCCCGGTTGTACTCCACTAACAGCTCCAGCGCCTCCGAGCTTCCCCGCTGATACTCATGCCACAGCCGCACCGCGTCCTCGCCCATCAGCCCGGCAATCTCGTCCTTGCGCGCAATACCCAGGCGTCGCTCAATGGCCTTCAACCCGCCATGATGCCCCAGCCGTGCCAGGGCATAGCGCAGGTCGATGTGGAGCTGGTCGAAGATATCCCCGAAGCGCCGGCGCAGGAAAGGCAGGTCAAAGGTCGCCCCGTTGAAGGTCACCAGGAGGCTGTAGCCATGGAGGTCTTCCGCGAGCTGGTCGAGGTTGTCGCCGGCCACGTAGGTGTGAGTGCGAACTCCATCATACAGGCCTACGACGGTGACGCTGTGGTAAAAGTCCATCCCGTCGGTCTCAATGTCCAGGTAGCCGACTCGCTGACGGAACTCCGGGAAGGCTCGCCACTGATCACGCGCATGCAGCAGTTGGGCGAAGTACCGGTGATCGCCCGCGGCAAGGCTCCTCAGCGACCCCTCGACAATGTCTTGCATGAGTTCCCAGCGTGAGGCCGAGAAAGACCGCGGCGGACCAGGTAACGCCAGCGCGTCCGTCCAGGAGTGTACGCCACGCTGCCACAGCCGCTGCTCGGTCGTGTAGCCGATCCCGGGAACATGCAAGAAGGTGTGCGTCAGCATGGGTGTTGCAGCTCCTCAGGCGAGGATCTCCTGCAGGGCTCTGCAGACGACCTGCGTATCCTGGGCACTCACGTCGCGATGGGTGACGAATCGAATCGCCGCCTTGTCGCGTGCGGAGGCCTTCACCTCATACTGTGCCAGGCGGTCGCAGAGCTGCGGTGCCGTCATGTCCTCGCGGCATACCCGGAAGAACAGCAGGTTAGTCTGTACGCTCGCCAGATCGATCTCGATCCCCGGGAGTGTGGCAAGCGTCTCGGCGATCTGCCGGGCGTGGATATGGTCCTCGTGCAGGCGCGGGATGCCCTCCTCGAGAGCCATCAACGCCGCAGCGGCGAGGATCCCGGCCTGCCTCATTCCGCCACCGACGACCTTCCGTGCCCGCCGGGCTTCCTTGATGAAGTCGCGGCTGCCGACGACCATGCTGCCGATCGGGGCGCCGAGACCCTTGGAGAAGCAGAATTGCACCGAGTCCGCACTGGCTACCAGGTCCTTGGCCTTCACGCCGAGGTAGGTCGCCGCGTTGAAGATCCGAGCGCCGTCGATATGCAGCGGCGCTCCATGCCGATGAGCGACCTGCGCGACACTGGCGATCTGGTCACCGTCAAGAACTGTCCCGCCGCAGTTGTTGTGCGTGTTCTCCAATTCCACGAGGCCCAGACGCACGCGGTGAATCTCGTCGGGCGGAACGGCGGCCTCTACCTCGTCGGGGTCGAGCGCACCATACTTGCCCTGGAGTGGATGCACCAGCAGGCTGCAGATTCGCGCCAGACCGCCCTGCTCGTAGACGACGATGTGGGCCAGGTTGTGGCAGATAACCATCTGACCCGGCTGCGTGTGGGCCATCATCGAGACCAGGTTGCCCTGCGTACCGGAGGTCACCAGCAGCCCGGCTTCCTTGCCCATCAGCTCGGCGCAGACTTCCTCCAGGTGGTTGACCGTGGGGTCCTCACCGGAGACGTCGTCGCCGACTTCGGCGCGCATCATGGCCTCCCGCATCTGCGGGGTCGGCAGCGTCTTGGTGTCACTGCGCAGGTCGATCATGTCCGCAAACCTCCGAAGGTGCAAAGGGCCGCAGACCGAAGTCCGCGGCCCTCTGGAAGGGTTGTCGATAGCACGTCCTGGGTCACGGGCTCAGATCCGTTTGGGCTTGCGCCTAACCTTGGCCAACACTCGCGGCGCTACGGCGATGCACTTGGTTACCACGAAGGCGAGAACGTAGATCCACAGGATCAGGTAGGCCCAGCGCACGGTGCGCGATTCGACCGTGAAGGTCTGCGGCTCCGGGCCGATCTTCGCTTCCCACTCGACGCGATTGCCCTCCACCTTCCCCGGCGGGGTGGAGGTGGTGATCGTGCCGGGCATCCGCACGATATAGTGGAACTGCGCCAGCTCCTGGCCGTGGACCTCGACCTCGGTTGCATCGCCACGGTCGAAGGTCAGGGCTTCCTTCCACACATGCGTCGAGAAGATTGAGAAGGGGCTCTGGAGGATCCCCATGTTGGTGACTTCGGCCTGGCTGACCTTCGCCAGATTGGCGGTGTTCGTATCGCGCCAGGTGAGGTAGTTACCGCCCTCGGAGCTCTGGCGGCAGAACTCGGCCCCCGGAAGGGCACGGGTCAGGTACTTGTCGAGTTCGCTGCCACGGCCCACAGCGCCACGAGCATAGACGAGGCGCTCGCCGGAGCCGTCTGGGTTCAGGTGAGTGATCACCCCGGCCTGCTGGCTGGCCGACAGGAGCAGGTAGGGCACAGCGGCAAGGGTCCAGATTGGTGACCGTCGGCGTAGGTTCATGAGCCCATCTCGTGATCCGCGAAGATGCTTGGCCAGGGCAGTGCACACGGCAAGGGCCGCCTAGGATTCCCCGCTGTCCGACGGAGAGCCCTTGCGACGCAGGAGCAGCCAGGCAAGGACGAAGCCGAGGGCGAAGTCCAGGATCAGAACGACGGCCTTCGGAACGTCCGCGTGGAGGCCGAGGAAGCTCAGCCGAGTACTGGGCCAGTTCTCCACCACGAGAACCACCAGGATGAGAACCGCCAGGCCCAGGAGGAAGTTGCGCAGATTCCACGTCGGCAGCCGCAGCTTGTGCATCGCACCGGTCACCGGCGCAAAGGCTCGGGCAGCCAGTCCCGGCTTGCGGGCAGACATGACATTAGCCGGCTTCTCGGCACCCTCTGCCGGCGGAAGCGGAGTCGAAGGCTTGGGTGCTCCCGGCGTCGGAGTCTTGGCGGCTGCAGCCGGTTCGGGCTTAGGCGCAGGAGCGGCCGGTTTCGACTTCGGCTTCACCGGCTCCTCGTTTTCCTCATCGAGTTCGAGTTCAAGGTCGAGATCGTCGTCGCCCACAGCGTATCGGCTCCCTCACAAAGTGCTGGGATGGCGGCCAAGCGCTACGCGTCGCCGGTTAGGCTCTCCAGCCCCAAGCGACGAGTGGTCTTCACCGAGCATGTTCCCTTAGGCCCTCAGTTGTCGGACAAATCGGCGCTCTTGCGTCGGGACTTTAGCCACAGCCCTAACCCCACGAGGCCCAGTGCCAGGCAGATTCCCGTCGCGGGCTCCGGCACTGAAGCCTGCGCGTACTTCGCCGCTCCGCTGGTCGCGTCCAGATAGGCGATCCGCGGTGTCGTGCCGTTGAGCAGCTCCAGCGCACTGTAGTACCCCACAGACTTCCCACTCGGTGCATCAACGACCTGTACGTCCCACGAAGTCCCGTTCCAGGCCGCAAACTTCAGCTTGCCTACGCCGCCGGTGGTCGGTACCGAGTAGTAGCTCACACAGGGCAGGCCGCTTGAGTCCAACTCCAGTGACGAGTACCAACCGTCGTTGGTGGGCGACCCATCCACCGTCTGCGCATGCCAGCCGGTCTCATCCTCATACGCGTACCGCAGGTCCTGACCGGTCTCGGCCCAGTAGGTGATATGGGCGCGATTCGCGCTGTCAAGGGCCAGCGAGGTGTGCTGACCCACCAAGGTGTTCGTCGGGCTCTGACCGTCGACCGTCTCAATCTCCCAGCCCGTCGCCGTCTTCATCGCGTACTTGAGATTGGTGTTGGTCGCGTCGTAGTAGGACACGTGCGGACGATCGTAGGCATCCAGCCGCAGGCTCGCGTAGCGACCGACGTCGCCAACGGTGTCCACCTGCTCCACTTGCCAGGTCGTCCCGTCAAAGTGCGCGTACTTCAGATCGCCGTTGGTCCGGTCGTAGTACGCGATGTGCGCACGTCCCAGGCTGTCGAGGGCGATGCTGGTGTACGGACCAACCTCGTTCGACCCGCCTGTATCGACCGTCTGACGGCTCCAGGAGCTGCCGTCGTAGGTAGCATACTTCAGATCGTAGGTGGTGGTGCCGGACGAGTTGCGCTCCTCGAAGTAGGAGACCTGCGGCCGGTTCAGCGCGTCCAGCACGATCGAGTTGTACTTGCCGACCCACCCGGCGCTATCGGCTGCTGAGGACTGCCAGCTCGCACCGTCATAGGTCGCACACATCAGGTCCTGGGACGAGCCCTTGTAGTAGGCGATCCAGGGCTGGTCACCGGCTCCGAGCGCGAAAGACAGGTAGCTTACGTTCGGCACATCCGTCGGCAAAGTCTCGGTCTGCCACATCATGACAGCCCCTGCCTCCGTCATGACCGCCATGAGGAGGGCAGGTACAAGCAACCTGCGCAACACAGCAAATCCCCCCGAATCTTGCTGTACGCACGACCTGGGCCTGCTCGATTCATGCAGGCGACTTCACGATGGATTGTCGTCAAAAACGCATACGGTTGCGATTCTAACTCCGTGCCATCTTATACCACAAACGCCCCGGAGTAGCAAACAATAGACCCTGCGCAGCGGCGGTTAGAGAACCCTCTTGAGGCTTCCTGAACACAGCCGTTACAGGCGCCTTTGCGACCCAGACTTGCCGACTCGCGGCGAAGCGGTTACCATAGGGCGCTGTAGGTACGGCCGTAACCCCTCGTCTTGCGGGAGGGCCCCAAAAACCATGTTCCGCCATCACCTTGTCATGACCCTCGTCCTCATGAGTGTCGGCTGTGTGGGCGCGCTCCTGGCCCCGGCAGCCCTGGCCGTCGAATGGAAGGACTACGCAGAGTTCCAGCACACCTCTGCCTTGCCCGGGAACGGCTATGCTGTCAACGAGAACGGGCAGGTCGGCTTCCTCGGCGCCTTCCACATGAACGTTCCCTGCGCCTATACGCCCTGCAACGGGAACTACGCGGCCTGCTACTACTCGGGCAGCAACGACTCGGCGCTGCGGTTCTCCACCGGCGGCATCAACACCGACAGCACCGGGATGATCGGCCTGGGCTTCGGCAAGCCGGGCGCCGGACTGTACCTCTCCGAGACCTTCGTCGAGAGCCGCCTGTCGGTCAATTGCTTCAACTTCCAGTGGCAGCTCCACGACGAGACCCGTGACGTACCCGCCATCGCCGTCGGCGTCCTGGATATCCTCGACCAGCGTGAAGCCCATCTCGGCGAGCCCCACGGTGCGCGCAGCTTCTACATCACCATGACGCGCAAGATCGCGAACACTAGCGCGCCCGTCTACACCAGCCTCGGCTTCGGCAGCGGACGCTTCGAGGATCGCCCCTTTGGCGCGGTGTCCTGGTTCCCGACGGACTGGGCGATGCTCGGCTTCGAGTACGATGGTCGGATGCCGCGTCCCCAGGCGGCGCTCAACGTCTACACCACCGACAAGTGGAAGGCCACGGGTGCGATCGGCTGGTCCAACTTCGAGCGCCCCGTAGTCGGCTTCAACATCACCTACAGCAACTAACAGCACGCGCTTCGCAAGCAGCAAGAAGGGGCCGGACGATTGTCGTCCGGCCCCTCTCGGTTCTACAGATAGCCGGGTCGATCCCCGCTGCGCCTCCTCAAGCCATGTACCCGAGGTCTCTGAGCCGTTGCTCAACCTCCGGCGCAACCGGTCCCTCATCCTCCGGAAAGAACCCATAGAACGCCTGCCCCGACAGCCATTCGTCGAGCTTCTTCTCAAGCCGCTGGGCTTCCTGCCGCTGCTGGTCGACGAGGTTGTGCTCCTCGCGCGGGTCGGAGGCCAGGTCGTAGAGCCGGCGCTCACCACGACCGTTGCGCACGAGCTTCCAGCGTCTCTCGCGGGCACAGGCGATCTGGACGTTGTGACGGTCGAAGTCGAAGGCGGGCTGATGCCGTTTCTCCCGATCAACCCGCTCCTGAGCAAATCCCCGTCGCTCGCAGAAGGTCACCTGGTGCCCGTCCTCCGGCGACCTTGCCGAGAACACGTTCACTGTCGGCGCTGAGCTCTCGTCCAAGGGCGGCGCTCCGGCCAGGCTCGCAAGCGACCGTCCCACGTCGCGAAGCTGCACCATCCCCTGCGCCCGGCTTCCCGGCTCAAGAACCCCCGGCGCACGAATCACCAGCGGCACGTGAAGCAGGCCCTCGTTCACCCCGAAGGAGTGGCCCAGGTAGCCGTCTTCACCGAAGAGGTCGCCGTGATCCGCCAGGACCACAACCACCGTGTTGTCCTTGACCGCCGCGTAGGCCGGGCTATTCAGTATCTGTGCCAGCAGCGAGTCCTGGTACGCGATCATTCCGTCATACAGCCCGGCAAGAACCTCGTAGTCCGCCGCCGAGGCCTTGGTCATGAAGTTGTACATCCGGTGGGCGCGCAGAGCCGTGGCAATCTGCCCGAGCCTCGTGCGACCCCCGTTGGCAAAGCGGAAGGTGTAGGGCTGCCGTGCGCCGTAGGGGCAATGGGTCTCGTCATAGTGCAGCACCGACAGGAAAGGCTGTGGCAGGTCGGGAAGCGCGTCGAGGAAGGTCTCGGTGAGTTGCCGCCCACCCTTGTCCGTGAGGTACAGGGGCTTGGTCAGCCAGCGCAGAGCGCGAATCTCACCCTTGCCATGCCGAACCTCCTCAAACCGCGTGAAGCCCCGTCCGTAGCCATGCACCGGCAACATGTACGGGTTCGTTGAGAGGGCGCTCGTATGGTACCCGGTCGCCTGCAGGACTTCCGCAAGGGTCGGCATTCCCTCGGGCAGTCGCGTCCGCTCTTCGCAGTTATGCTCTCGCCCACACAGGCCTGTGAAGAGCGCACCCACGGAGGCGGGTGTCCAGCCGCCGTCAGCGATGGCCTGCTCGTAGACGCAGGCCTCCTCGGCAAGACGGCTCAGCGTCGGCGCCGTCTGCTTCGAGTACCCGTAGAGAGGCAGATGGTCGGCGCGCAGAGAGTCGAGGATGATGACAAGTAGGTTTGGCCGATCAGTCATAGGCGTTATCTCAGACAGTGCCGGCTCGCTCAGGTTCCGGCGGGTCGGTTGAGAACGGAGTTATACAACTCTGTCAGCTCACGGGCGATCTCTTGCGGGTCATTGTACCTGCGAAGGCTCTCATGGCCCCAGGTGATCTGCCCCTCTCGCTGATGGTGGTGGTAGGCGTCCAGAAAGGTCTTGGCCACAAGCTCCGGAGTGACTTCGGTCTGCTCCGCGTGCTGATCGCCAAAGTTCCAGGCCAGCGCCTCGGGCAGGTTCTCCTCGGTGACCTCGCCGTACAGCCCCAGGACGCCGAGACCCACGACGCGACGGTTCATCGCCAGTCCCTCGAGGGCCACATAGCCGGCTCCGACCACCAGGTCTGCCTCGGCCATGAAGGGACGCGGGTCGAGCACAACAGGATAGGCCGAGGTCGCCCTGCGACCTGCCTGGCGATTCAGTTCCCGCGCTTCCTTGCGGGCAGCGGTCAGTCGCGAGCCACGGCCGCCGAGAAGCGTCACGGACAGCTCGGGAATCTCCCCGGCCAGGAGCGACACTGCCTGCAGAGCCGCGAACCCCTGATGACCCTTGCTGCGACTCAAACGGGCGCAGTAGAGCACGCGAAATCCCGCACCTTCCCGAGGCGCCTCGGCCGGGTGGCTGTCGAGGTCCACGGGAAGCCGCGACACGTACAGGCGTTCTGCCACCTGCGGAAACCGGCGGCGCATGAACTCGGCATTGGAGGGGTTCATCACGACGATGCGGGAGGCGTAGTCCAGGCCTGCGCCGGCATCCTTCAGGTTGGTCATACTGTGGATGTGCATGACCAGCGGCACGCCCAGACTGCGACAGGCCGGTTCGGCCTCCCGGGCGCAGGTGGTCGTCTGAGCCACCACCAGGTCAGCCTTCCACGCCCGCAGCGCCCTGGCGATGACCTGCGTCGACCAGCCTTCCAGGGGCGGATGCCAGGCTGCCTGCGCGAACAGACTCCGCGTGGCGCCCCAGAAGGGCCCGCGGCGACTCACCAGGTAGCACTCGTGGCCCAGGCGATTCAGAGAGGGCACAAGGGATCGTAGGTAGGTGTTGAGACCGCCCACCTTGGTATGGCGGTCTACGAAAAGAATGCGCATTGCAGAATCTGTCGTCTCCGCTGAAGGGGTCGCACCTTCGTCCAGGACGCAAAACCGTCTTGCGCCGGACCGTGCGAGGCGTCTACCTCACAGACCCCGGGGTCGCCGGTGCCTCGGGAGTGGCTCCCGGCGTGACCGCAGGCAGTCCGAAGGTGGGCGAGATCTCGACGCCGCCGACCGTTGGCGTCCAAGTAGGAAGTCCCGTGGTTGGCGTGCCCTGCAGGGCCGTCCCGGTCTGCGGGAGCATCGACCCGGTGCCCGTCACGCCGGCGCCGGGCAGCACGGTTCCCATCGCCGGTACCCAGGGATTGCCCAGCGGCGCGGTCACTGTCGTGCCCGTCGGCTGCTGAAGGCCCTCAAAGCCCGGGAGAGCAGTCGGTGTCGGCACCGTGCCCCAGGTCGGCGCCACCTGAAGGGGACCCCAGGCCGCTCCGGGTTGTTCCGTGCCTACAAGGGGCTGAGCGCTGGGCGCAACGCCGCTCGTCATGCCCGTCCAGGGGCCTGCTGCCGTCGTGGTGGCGGGGGAGGCCGGCAGCCACGGGTTCCCCGTCGGCACCGCCGGATTCTGCGACAGTCCTTCGATCGGCGCGGGCATCGCCCAACTTCCGGTCCAGGCACTCGCTCCGGCGGAAAGCCCGCCTTGGTCACCGGAGGCAGGGAACCATCCCGGCTGAGTGCCGGTGATCCAGGCCGAGCCCTGCGCCGGTGCGGTCGTGATGACGCTGCCATCCCAGGGGTTCACCGCTGAGACGGTACCGGCTGTGGTGCCCCAGGAGGGCATCTGAACGCCCGCCGCATAGGGCGAAGCGGCCATCCCACCCCAGTAGCCGGAGGGTGCGCTGCCGCCAGGAACGATGCCCTGCGAGGTCATGGGCCAGCCGGTCGCTGCGCCGACCTGTCCGGCTCCCTGATAGGCTGAGTACCAGCCACTGCCGACCAGACCGGACTCGCCAACCTGGGGAGCTGTGCCGGCCCAGGGATTGGCCGCCGTCGTCGGGGTCTGGCCGAGGCCTGTCCAGGCGCCGGAGACGAAGCCGGCTGCCAGCGGCGACAGGCCCATGAAGGACGAAGCAGCGTCGGCTCCGGGCGTAGCCTGCGGAGTCGCCGCCGGGGCCGCCTGACCCCAGCCGGCCTCGGGTAGCCCCGAACCGAGAGGGCCGACGAAGGGAGTAGTCACCGGTAGGCCCGTGATCTGCGCCACTGCGGGAAATGCCAGACCCGTCACGAGCACCAGGACTGTGAGCGCTGAGCCCTTACGCATGACGATCACCTGATCCCTCACCTGCATCCGCCGTCCAATGGCGTTTCACATACTTCACCGTAACCATTATACGTCATTGCCCTCCTCTTGACACCCCTTGCCCGGGCTGGCGCTTGTCCACTTCTCGGGAGGGGCGTGACTGGAGTCGCCCTCCGGCACCCGGCCGCTGCGGAGGAGCATACCAAGCGTCCAGCATCCCAACTACTCCCCTTCTCCACCCCTGTACCTCACCCTGGTCTCGCTGCCGCTCAACTCTCCCTCTCCCCTCGGCAGAGGGCAGGGGTGAGGGACCGCGCCTTTCGCCGTTGCCTTTGCCGTTGGCCGTCTCCCCTCGCCACCGCGTGGAGAGGGGACGGGGGTGAGGTGCCTTTGGTCGTTGGCCGTCTCCCAGCCCCTCACTTCCGGTACTGCTCGGGTGCCAGGTACACGCCCACTGACCGCAGTCCGGGACCCGTCGTCGCCTCGAAGACCAGCCGCAGCTTGCTGCCGGTCACGGGCTTGGGAAGGAGGTCGATCTTCTTGTGCCCGATGCTGGTACCCTCGTGAATTCGGTGCCAGTCCGTGCCGTCCCACAGGTCGATCGCATACTTCCGAATCCGCTGACCTCGCTGGATGGCCTCCATCGTCACCACACGGTCGAAGGTGGTGGGCTGACCCAGGTCGATCTCGATCCACGCTTCCGGGTTATCGGCGGCCGCAAGCCAGTAGGTCGCCGGATCCTTGTCGACGGCTGCCGCAGCAGGCTGAGCGCTCTGGGCGCTACTCACTGTGACCAACTTGCCCGCAGCAAGGTCCGTGCCGTAGATGCTGTCCAGCGCCTGCCGGAACTCGCGCAGCCGCTGTACATCCTGCTCGGGAAGCAGGCCGCGATTGTCGGCCGCCACATTCAGCAGTAGCCCGGCGCCACGACCCACCGAGCCGTGGTACATCCTCAACAGGTACTCCACGCTCTTGAGCGTGTCGGCGTCGTTAGGGTGCCAGAACCAGTTCTGCCGAATCCGGGCGTCGCACTCGGCGGGCCACCAGTAGTCTTTCCCGCCGACGTCGACCACATTCCACAGCGGGTCGGGCGCGAAGCCGTTCTCATTGCCGACCCACTTGATATCCGGGACGCCTGCGATGGCCAGCAGGCACTTGGGCTGCAGTCGGTTCAGGGTCTGGCGGTAGGCCGTCCAGTTGTACACATGGCCCTGGCCGCCGGCGCCGTCGCACCAGAACTCCATGATGTCCCCGTAGTTGGTCAGCAGCTCGGTCATCTGCGCCAGGTAGTAGCGGTCGTAGGTCTCGTTATCGGCATAGCGCGGCTCGTGACGATCCCAGGGTGAGAGGTACAGCCCCAGCTTCAGGCCGGCCTCGCGACAGGCCTGCGCAACTTCCCCAACCACATCGCCCTTACCGTTGCGCCACTTGCTCTTGCGGACGCAGTAGTCGGTCTGCTGCGTGGGCCACAGGCAGAACCCGTCATGGTGCTTGGCGGTGAGGATCAGGTACTTGAACCCGGCCTCCCGGGCCGCGGCGGCCCACTGGCGCGGGTTGAACTGCTCCGGGTTGAAGACCTCCGGCGAGGCCGTGCCGTCGCCCCACTCCCGGTCAGTGAAGGTGTTCGTGCCGAAGTGGCAAAACATCCCGAGTTCCATGTCCTGCCAGGCCAACTGCTCGGGTGTGGGAGTGTCCCCGGCAGGTCGTTCAGGCGGCCAGGCTGCCACTGCCTGGGTGGAGAGAAGGGCGACCATCAGCAGGACCAGAAGAAGGGCCATGAGTACCTCCCGCGAACCTTCAAGCACTGGGGTTCGGCAGCGCTTCCATGCTGCCTCACCCTCACCGTCCAGCTTCGACACCTCCCCGGCCGTCACCTTGGCCGCCTCGGTTGAGGTCGACAGGCCAGGCCCTTACCCGCTCCCTAATGAGAGGCCGTTGCCTTGGTCTCTTGCCTTTGCCGTTCTCCCCTCGCCACCGCGTGGAGAGGGGCCGGGGGTGAGGTGCCGTTGCCTTTCGCCCTCGCCACTGCGCATCATACAAGGGACGGGGGTGAGGTGCCGTTGCCGTGCGCTGAGGGCCCGTCACCTTGCACGCCTCGGTTGAGGTTGGCAAGCTCGGTGACAACGCGTATCATGTAGAGCGTTGTGCCGACGACCGCCCCGGCCTTGAACGACTCGGGCCCTTGAAGGGCCCTTCGGAGCACTCACGACCTCACACGACCTACCCAGGAAAGGACGATCCTCTTGGAGCGCATCAACTACGAGGGCTGGCAGGACTGCCTGCGGCTGACCAACGGTTCCATGGAGCTTGTCGTCACCACCGCGATTGGGCCGCGCATTATCCACTGCGGCTTCGTGGGCAAGC
The DNA here is from genome assembly GCA_039679385.1 of Armatimonadia bacterium. NCBI lineage: Bacteria > Bacillati > Armatimonadota > Armatimonadia > Armatimonadia bacterium. The sequence goes on from JBDKVB010000001.1 coordinate 23,480, forward strand.
CGAATATGTTCGGCGTCATGGACGAGACCAAGGGCCTCACCGGTGGCGACGAGTGGCACCTCTACGGTGGCCATCGCCTCTGGCACTCGCCGGAGATCAAGCCCCGCACCTACTCCCCGGACAACTCACCCATCGAAGCGCAGGAGGACGGCGAGTGGCTGCACCTGGTCCAGCCGGTGGAGCCTGAGACCGGCATCGGCAAGGAAATGCAGATCCGCCTCGACCCCGCGGAGAACCGCGTCGACCTCGTTCACACGCTGACCAACCACGGCTGCTGGGATGTGGAGCTTGCCGCCTGGGCCCTGACCGTGATGGCCAAGAACGGCGAGCTGATCTGCCCGCAGCCGCAGGGCGACATGGACGCACTACTCCCGAACCGCTGGCTGGTGCTGTGGCCCTACACGAACATGGCCGACCCGCGCCTGACCTGGGGCGAGCAGTATATCCGGATGCACCAGCGCACCGACATGACCCGCAAGTGCAAGTTCGGCCTCAGCAACGAAGACGGCTGGCTGGCCTATCTGGTCGGCGGCGACATGTTCGTGAAGCGCTTCGACTACGAGCCCGAGGCCGAGTATCCCGATGGCGGCTGCTCCGTTGAGCTCTTCACCAACCAGTCCTTCATGGAAGTCGAGACGCTGAGTCCGATAGCCAAGATCGAGCCGGGCGGATCGATCACCCACATCGAGCGCTGGTACCTCTTCGACAACGTGGCGGTAGATGAGACGGAGAAGTCGATCGAGAAAGAGGTCTTCGCGCGGGTCTCAACGACGGAGTAGTGGTCAAGCGGAGACGACTTGCAGAACACACAGGAGCCTTGTCCGGGGACACCGGGCAAGGCTCCTATCCTTTGTGCATACCCTACGACTCGGGGCGGATGGCCACCACAACCTGCGACGGGCGCAGGACTCGCTCATGCAGCTTGTAGCCCTTGCGCAGGACCTTCAGGATGGTACCCTCGCAGGGCTCCTCGACGGCCTGGCTTTGGACGGCCTCATGCACCGCGGGGTCGAAGAAGACGCCCTCAGCGGGAATCTCCTCCAGCCCGTAGCGGCTCATGACGTCCCGTAGTTGGGCGAGGACCATCTCGTAGCCCTTGCACACGATCTGCGTCTCTTCGGTGGCTTCGGCGGCGTCGCAGGCCATCTCGAAGTGATCCAGCACCAGCAGCAGGTCGAACAGGAGCCGCTCATTGGCGTACATCATCTGCTGGACGCGGTCTTCCTGCGTCCGCCGCCGGTAGTTCTGCAGCTCTGCCAGGGCACGCAGGCGACCATCCTGCTCCGCCGCCAGATCGGCCTCGAGTTGGGCGATTCGCTCCTCGCAAGTCGGCTCTGCCGAGACGGGCTCCTCTACGAGTCCCTCGACAACGGGCTCCGCCTCGGCCTCAACTTGCTCCTCGGCTTCCCCGGCTTTGGGCAGACCTGCAGCCTCCCCAGCCTCAACCTTGATCTTCCGTTTCCGGGTTGGTTCGTCGAACATCCCACTACCTCCGTGACAACGCGCCGGTCCGCTTCAGCGACCCGGTTCCCGACGCGTGTAGTACGTGCAGCCAAACCCTCTATCGCGACACTCCTCGGGGCATCACACTTGCTCCGGTCCCGGCTGCGGCTGCGAGTCCCGTTTGCGGATGACGGTGTTGATGCGCAGGATCGCCTCCGCAATCTCCGCCGCCGCTTCGAGAGCATGGATCTTCACCAGCGCCGGGTCGACGACGCCGGCCGCCATCATGTCCTGCACCTCGCCGGTGTCGCAGTTCACACCATACAGCGCACTGTCCTCACTCGTCTGCCGTGCGCTGACCTCCTCCACTTTCTCGAGCGGGTTGAAGCCGGCGTTGGCGACGATCTGTGCCAGCGGTCGCTTGAGCGCCTCGGCCACGCAGTCCAGTCCATAGGCCGCCATGCCGCTGACTTCGGCCCGGACACGCTGCACGGCACGCATGGCGCCGATCTCACTGGCGCCACCGCCGGCGAGGATCCCGCCACGCAAGGCGGCCTGCACGGCTGCCGCAGCATCCTGGGCAATGCGCTGGCGCTCCTCGCGAACTTCACGCGTCGCAGCACCGACGAGGATGGTGGCCGCCGGTTCTCCGGCTCCACCGGTCACCCGCAGGTGTTCCAGCTTCTCGTCATAGACCACGCTTTCAGCCTGGCCGAAGCACTCTCGCAGCTCGCGAGGCGCCTTGCGCAGGCCGGAGCGCTTGATGATGCGGGCCTTCGTGTGTTCGGCGATCCGGGCCATGTCCTTCGCCATCATCCGCCGCACCACCAGGATGCCCGCTTCCGTGAGCGCTTCCTCCGCGGATTCGGCCACACCCTTGCGCACGAAGATCACGTTGGCGCCGAGCGAGGTCAGCGAGGAGATCTCCTCGGCGAAGTCCTTCTGCAGTTGCATGTAGCGCTCGAAGCCTGCCTCGGTGCGCAGGGCTTCCTCCTCAACCTGCTCGGCCTCCAGCGCATCGTCCACCAGCAGGATCGTGGCCGGAGTCAGCTTCGAGGGCATCTGCCGGTTCAGCGGCTGCTTGTCAAGGATGAGACCCGCCACGACTTCACTGCTCGCGCCTTCCTTGGCCAGTGCATTGTCGGACAGCCGGAAGGCGGGATCGTGCAGCAGCTTCTCCATCGGGAAGGCCGCCGCTGCTCCGAGGGCGAGGTCGGCGATCAACTCGTCCTCGCGTC
>JBDKVB010000002.1 GCA_039679385.1 Armatimonadia bacterium
GGTGACGAGACGCCCCAACACCCTCCCTGGGGCGTCTCGCGTTTCCGGTACAGGTTAGGCGACCCCGGCCTCTTTCACCCAGTCGGCGATCCGGCGATGTGGTGCACTGAAGGCATAGTCGCCGAAATCCTCTGCACGCACCCACCGGGCTTGCGCATAGCCCCTTACCCGCAGGTCCGTACCTTCCGCCGTCGCCTCGAACACCTCCAGCGTGATCGTGCGGTTCATGATCCCATGGGCGATCTGCAGGGCCCGACGCCCGACCGTGATTCGCAGTTCCAGACTCTCCTGCAGATGGGCCGCCAGCGCCGCCCGGGAGCGGCCCTGTGAGACCTCGACCTGCGGGAACTCCCACAGTCCTGCCCAGACGCCCCCGGTCGAGCGTTGAGCCAGGAGCACACCCTCCGTGCTTCGGACCAGCACCGCCGCACTTCGCACGCGCACGGTCTTCTCTCGGGACGGCAACTGGGGCAACTGCGCTTGTCGCCCCTCAGCTCTGGCGCGACACCAGTTGCTCACCGGGCACGCTTCACACCCCGGACTGCGCGGCGTGCACAGCGTCGAGCCCATCTCCATGAGGGCCTGGTTCACATCGCCCGGCGTGTCGCAGGTGACCAAGGCCGTCGCAACCTCACGGATCCGGGTCCTGGCCGGATTGCGCTTCGGCGCTTCCTCAATCCCAAACAGCCGACACAGCACTCGCTCGGCGTTGCCGTCGATGCAGGGGACCGGCTGGCCGAAGGCAAGGCTCAGGATCGCCCCGGCGGTGTAGTCGCCGATCCCCGGCAGAGCCCGCACCTGCTGCCAGGTGGCCGGGAACTGCCCGGCGTGCTCCTGGAGAATCTGCCGCGCGGCTGCATGCAGGTTCCGGGCTCGCGAGTAATACCCCAGTCCTGCCCAGAGCCGCAGGACCTCCTCCTCAGGTGCCTCGGCCAACTCGCGGACCGAGGGGAAACGTCGCAGGAAGGCGTCGTAGTAGGGCAGCACCGTCGCCACCCGGGTCTGCTGGAGCATGATCTCGGAGACCCAGATCGCGTAGGGGTCGCGGGTCCGGCGCCAGGGCATTTCGCGCTTGACCTCATGGAACCAGGCCAGCAGCGCCTCCCGCAGAACAACACAGAGACGCCCTTGCGGGGCGTCTCCACAGGTCATCTCGGTTGTGAGTTCGTCGTGCCTCATGGTACGGGCAATCAGCGACGTGGGTCGCGTGGCGTGCGAGTCGTCCCCGTGCGACGTGGCCGCGAGGGGATCGGAGGATCGGTGTCCGGAGCTCGCCTTCGAGCCGTTGGCCGAGCGACAGGCGCCGGCACGGCCGAAGCCCGACGTCGGGCGCGTACCGCCGGCTCCTGAGGCGGATACAGCTCGACGCGGTGACTGGTCAGTTGCGGCCGCGGCGCAGGTGCAGGCACGCTGGAAGTGACCCCGAACCGTAGCCCGCGCACGATCACCACCGACAGCAGGATGATGATCATGGACAGACAGGCTTCCGTCAGGGTCATGTCCGGATAAACGCCGAAAACCTTCGTCGCCAGCCAGCGCAGCAACTCGATACCCGGAAACACCAGGCCGATGCCCACGAGCAGTCCGACGATGGAACGAGCCATTGCGAAGCCCTCGGGGGTGCGATGTAGTGTGCGTACGTGCGTCGCAGGCAGCTCCGGGCCCTTTCGCCGGAACTCCTCAGGAATCCTCCGCCGCGATCCGGCCGTCTCCATGCCCCATACCCCTCACCCAGGCCCTCCAGACTTCTACAGGTGCCGCAACTCCAGGCTTATGTCGATCGACGGTGCCGAGTGTGTGAGCTTGCCCACGGAGATCAGGTCGACCCCCGTCTGAGCAATCGCCGCCACCGTCTCCAGACTCACGCCACCAGAGGCCTCTACAAGCGCCCTTCCGCCGACCTGCTCCACTGCCTGGCGCATCGTCGCGTCATCCATGTTATCGAGCATGATGATCTCGGCGCGGGCCTCAAGGGCCTCGGCGACCTCTGCCAGGTTCGTCGTCTCAACCTCAATCTTCACCGTGTGCGGCAGGCTCTGCCGCGCCTGGGCCACTGCCTTCCCGATGCCACCCGCTGCAACGATGTGATTGTCCTTGAGGATCACGCCGTCGTACAACGCATAGCGGTGGTTGGTGGCGCCACCGGCGCGAACTGCCGCTTTCTCCAGGAGGCGCAGGCCGGGGGTGGTCTTGCGCGTGTCCACGATCCGGGCCTTCGTACCTGCGACAGCCCCGACATACTGCCGGGTCAGCGTCGCCACGCCACAGAGACGCTGCAGGAAGTTGAGGGCCACACGCTCCGTGGTGAGTATCTGCGCGGCAGGTCCCGTGACCCGTGCCAGCAGCTCACCCTTCGCGAAAGCCTCACCCTCGCCTTTGAGCTCCTCCAGCACGCAGTCGCCCGCGGCCTGTCGGAAGCACTCCTTGACCACATACAGGCCGGAGAGGACGCCGTCCTGCTTCGCCAGGAACTCACCGACGCCTTGCACAGTGGAGGGCACACAGGCGGACGTCGTCAGATCGCCCGGGCCGATATCCTCAGCCAGGGCGCGACGCACGATCTTCTCCACCTCGGCCGCCGCTGGTGTCATTTGCTCTCCGCGATCCGGTTGTCCGAGCCCAAGACCGCGATCTGAGGGCGCACCCGTCGCGCTTCCTCGTCGGTCATCTGGGCATAGCACAGTACGTGCACAGTGTCACCCACAGCGGCGGTTCTCGCCGCCGGACCGTTAAGGCAGATCACGCCGCTCCCGCGCTCGCCGGGGATCACATAGGTCTCGATCCGGGAGCCGTTGTTGAGGTTGACGATCTGCACCAGTTCGTTCTCCAGGATGTCCACGGCATCCATGAGGTCCTGGTCGATCGTGATACTGCCGGCATAGAACAGCTCGGTCTGCGTGACCGTGGCCCCGTGGATCTTCGATTTGAGCATTGTCCTGAGCATGTCTCAGGCCTCGATCTTGATGTTGTCAATCAGGCGGGTGCTCCCCAGGTGCGCTGCAGCCGCGATCACCATTGGCGGCCCTGCCCAATGTGCCGGCTCCAGGGTATCGGGATGCACGGCCTTCACATACTGCAAGCGGAACAGGGGCTGCTCGCCCAGGGCTTCGGCGACAACTACCTCGGCCTGCGGCCCGGTGGCGCCGTGTCGGACGGCCTCAGCACCGGCCTTGAGTGCGGCCTGCAGGGCTGGTGCGACGGCCCTCTCCTCGGGCGAGAGGTAGCGATTGCGTGAACTGAGCGCCAGTCCGTCAGCCTCGCGGAGCGTTGGAACGCCGACGACACGCACCGTCAGGTTCAGATCCTGAACCATGCGGCGGATGACCTGGAGCTGCTGGTAGTCCTTCTCGCCGAAGTAGGCGCGGTCCGGCTGGACGATGTTGAAGAACTTCGTGCAGACCGTGGCGACGCCGGTGAAATGCCCGCGGCGGAACTCCCCGCACATCCCCTCACTGATCTCGGCCACCTGGACGGAGGTGAGCTGCTCCCGCGGGTACATCTCCTCCACCGTCGGAGCGAAGACCAGGTCGACACCCTCCGCCTGGGCCAACCGGGCGTCGGTCTCGAAATCGCGCGGATATGCCTGGTAGTCCTCACTCGGGCCGAACTGCAGCGGGTTCACAAAGAGGCTGACGATGACGATATCCTCATCGGCACGCGCCCGGCGCATCAGGCTCAGGTGTCCCTCGTGGAAAGCGCCCATCGTGGGAACCAGTCCGATGCTTTTGCCGTCGCTGCGTGCGCTGCGCACGAAAGTTCTGGTCTCTGCAATGCTGTCGGCGACTCGCATGGCTGCTTTTCAGCGTCCTGTAGCTACACGGTTTGCGCAAACGATGCCGCGCCGCTTTCCCCCGTCAGCAGCAAGCGCAGGGCACGTCTCCCCACCCACCGTTTTCTATTGTAACACAAAGCGCAACGCATGTTCAGCGCCACCACTCACGGGGGCTCACCATGCTGCCCAGAGCCCAGCCGGCCAGCGCCCATAGACATACCAGGTTTGCTCCCAGCCACCAGAAGGCGACGCTGCCGCCCATCCAGACCCAGACCAGACCGCACAACCCGAACACCGCGACCCAGAACCACGCAAGGGAGAGGCTCAGCCGCTCACCTAACAGGTCAGTGATCAGATGCACCAGGGCGGCCAGAAGCACCGTGACACAGGCGCTCGCCACCAACAGCAGCCATAGCGGAGAACTCACGCCGCCGCCGCTGACGCTGTAGCCCAGCTCCTGGTCGAAGGTCGCGATCCGCCCCGACCACGAGAGACCAATTCCCAGCGATAGAGCGGCCGCCATCGCCAGGGCCAGCTTTGGCCAGGACAGCCCAAGGACGGACGCAACCGGCTGCGTACCTGAACCGCCGAGCCACACCAGCCCCAGGACAACCACCAGCATACCGATCTCGACCGCGTGGTTCACCTGCACCGGCGGCGCAGTCCAGATCTCGCGCTTCCGCGTCGGTCTGGGGAAGGGCGGAGCCGAAGCTGCTGCAGAGGCCGCCTGTCGGAAGGGCTGAGGACCTATGCCTGCCAGCCGCTCGACCTCGCGGTACATCTCCCGGGCCAACTCCTGCAACCCTCGCGCCTCATACGCCTTCCCGAGCAGCTCATAGGCGGCGACGCAGTCCGGATCGCGCAGGAGGATGTCCGCGCAGACGAGCTGGACCTCTTCATACCGGCGCTGCCGCAGGAGTTGCTCGGCCTGCGCCAACATTGGCGGTATGGGACTGCGGTCGGGGTTGGCCCGATCGACCACTACCTGGAGCTCGGGCTCGACGCCGCCGAACTCGTCGCCCTCGACGACTTCCTGCCAGGTCTCCTCCATCAACCTTCGGTACGCCCGGCCAAGTTCCGCCGCGATCTCGTGAGCTCGCGCCGGGTCGTCGGAAACGTCCGGATGATGCCTGCGCAGCAACTGACGGTAGCGCTTCTTGATCTGCTTGCGCGAAGCGCCACGGGGAAGGCCCAGGATCTCATAGGGATCAAAGGCATCCCGCATCTGCGCACCCCTGGACTGTCACGGCTAAGGCACCAGGCTGTGAGCGTACCCCAGGTACATCTGGGCCAGGATGACGCACACCACGACCCCTGCGAGGACCACGCCGATCGGCACGATCGTCACAGCCAGCCGCCGGACCTGGGTCTCGGCCTCATCACCGAAGTGGTCCGCCGCTTTCGCCAGCATCGCGTCGATCTCGCCGCTCTGCTCGCCGGTCTGCAGAAAGCGAACCAGCAGCGAGTTGCGCAGCCGCGATTGCAGCAGCACCTCACTGAGGGTCCCACCTCTCTCTACGTAAGGGATGGCGGCGCGGAACAAGGCTGCAAGATGACGATTGCCGCAGGCGTCGGCGGATAGCTCGATCGCTTTGGGGTAGTGGACGCCCGCCGCGTAGAGGGCTGAGAGTGCTCGGGCAAACTTTGAGAGCGCCAGCCGCTGCACAATGCCGCCCACAAGTGGGAGCTGCAGCTTGGCGCCGTCGAAGAGGTCTCTGCCGGTCCGCGTCCCGGCCAGATGCTGGTACACGAGGTACACCGCCAGCACCGGGAGGCCGCCTACGAGGGCATACATGGTCAGCCCGCGCAGGGCTGTCATGACCCCGGCGGTTGCTCCCTTGGTGACACCGGCGACGATGCTGTTCGCGGCCAGGGGGATGAGCAGACAGGCGCACAGCAGTATCTTGGGGTAGAAGGTCTCGCGGGCCAGCATGCGCCGTAGCTCGAGCTCGCGCTCGAGGTAGGTCGCCACATCCCGCAGCATTTCCTCGAGCCGTCCGCCCTCCTCACCGGCCTCGATCAGGGCGGTCGTGAGCTCCGAGAAGACCGGCCCTTGCTCCCGCAGCGCCTCTGAGAGCTTCCTGCCGGCGCTCACCTTGGCCTTCGCAGCCTTGAGGAACCGTCGGAAGCCCTCCGACAGTGGCCGCTTCTCCAGCTCGTCGAGGCACTCCAACAGTGTCAACCCGGCGGCCACGAGGGTGGCCAACTCGCGGAAGACCAGAGCCTGTTCCCTGAGGGTAACTCGGCGAGCCAAGGGCATCCCCCGGGTGCGAAGTGGTGGGCAAGGGCGACCTGGCCCGAACTAGAAGATGTAGACCGGCGTGCCTACCGACACGACCTGGTACAGCGCATGAGCATCGGCATAGTGCTGACGCACGCAGCCATGCGAAGCAGGCGTTCCAAGCCGATAGTACAGGTTCGGCGAGGTCGCGTGGAGCCCGTGGCTGCCCGAAGCCGTGATCGCCAGCCACCAGGGCATCTTCACCTGGAACTGCTGGCTCATCGGGTTCTCGGCCTTGTTGAAGACCTTGCCCATGTGCCCGTAGCGAGCATCGTAGGACCCGGGCCTCATCGTCGGCGTGTAGTGGCCTGCCGCCGCCGTTGAGACGATGTGGGCCCGCTTGATCTCGCCGTCCACGAAGTAGTAGAGACGCTGCAGGCGCTTGCTTACCGCGATGCAGGTCTTGGGCAGCTTCTTGAACTCGCGGGGCAGGAGCGCGACCTTGCGCTCCGCCTCGGCCAACTGCTTGCCGTCGCCGTCGAAGGCCACGATGCTGAGGTAGATGGCGGTGCCGTCAACCCACGGCACCTTCCAGGTCGTCGAGCGGGTGTTGCCCCAGATCTTGCCTTCATTCAGGACGCCGTCGAACTCGCCCCGCGACTTCCCGCCGAGCTTGATCTTCTCACCGTGGTACTGGATCCGGACCGCGGCGACAGGGCCCGCGGTCTCCCACTTCAGCGTCATCGTGTCACCGTCGTACCAGGTCTGGTACGGCGCAGGGCTAAGCCAGGTCACTTTGGGCTTCGCCGTGACAACGGGCGGCTGCGGCTTGGGCGGCTCCGGTGGCTTGGGAGCAGGCGGCTGGTACTCGGGCGCCGGCGGCACCCCAGGGACCTTGTCATACACGTGCGACGGGCCCTCGGCATCGCGTGCCCCAGTACCCTCCTGGGCCAGCGCCAGGCCGCTCTCGACAACCATCAGGGCCAACACAACGAGGAGGGGCAAGGTGAACGGGAACATACGTCGGGACAACATGATCAGCTCTCTCGATTCCGCGGGGAAACCCCTGCAATCCTGATAGAAGGGAGTATACGCCACCGGTTCAGCCTTGTCTACGCCGGATTGCCCTCGCAAGAAGGCCTGCGTCCCTCGGGTGGCGAAGTGTCCAAAACCATCGCCACTACTGCATTGCTGCGGCTTGCGGAGGTCCACTTTCGCCCCCCCACAGGTCGTTGCCGAGAGCTACAAGAGGGAGATCACCAATGACACGCGCAGAGGCCAAAGCGCGACTTCGGTCGGGTAAGGCACTAATCGGTACCATGTTCATGGAGGTGGCCTCACCGGGCACCTGCCACATGATCAAGGAAGCCGGCTATGACTTCGTCATCTTTGACACCGAGCATTCCTGGTACGGTGTCGAGACCATCGCGGGGTTCATCCGCAACGCCCGCGACATCGGTCTGCTGGTCATCGTCCGCGGACCGGGTTTCCAGGGCCAGTGGCCGGCACGTTACCTCGATCTGGGCGCCGACGGAATGGTCTTCCCACACGTCGACAACGCCGAGCAGGCTGCCGACATCATCCGTCAGGTCAAGTACCCGCCCGTCGGTGAGCGTGGAATGGCCAACAACATCGCCCACGACGAGTACCTCGCCAAGCCCATGACCCCCTTCACGACGGCGGCCAATGAGGATATCCTGGTGATCGCGCAGATCGAGACCGCCATGGGCTACCGGAACCGCGAAGGGATCCTCTCCACGCCGGGAGTGGACGCTGTCTTCATTGGCCCCAATGACCTGTCCTTGAGCATGGGTTTCCCAGGGCAACTGGATCACCCCGAGGTCGTTCAGGCCATGCAGGACATCCTCGACTGCGCCGCTGCTCACAAGGTCGCGCCGGGGCTGCACGGGTTCACCGTCGAGAAGACCATGACCTGGCTCGAGAAGGGCGCACGCTTCGTGTGCCATCGTGCCGACGTGAGCCTGATTGTTGATGGCAGCAAGCAGGACCTGGCCCAGATCCGGCAGCATCCCGCCTGCCGATCCTAGCAGAGCACCAAGTCGCCACCGCAGGGCATGCCGTGAGGAAGGCTGCCCGCCGGGCGGCCTTCACCTTCCTACCCGTGAGGCACTGGAGTCGATTGCCATGAGGATCTACAACGTCGCCGCAATCTACAATGACCCAGAAGTTCGCCAGCCGCTGCTGGACGCCGGATTCGAGCTCGTCGATGCTGCCGCCCCGCCACAGGGCGAAGAGGGTCTGATCGCCTCTTTGCAGGGCTTCGACGCCGCCATCGCCAACTCAGAGCGCTACAACGACCACGTGTTCGAGGCTTGCCCGCAGCTCAAGCTCGTGGCCCGCTGGGGAGTCGGCTATGATGCCGTCGACCTTGCCGCCGCTACCCGCAACGGCGTCATGGTCAGCAACACGCCGCGGGTCATCACCGATGCCGTGGCAGACCTCGCCTTCATGCTCCTGCTCGGACTGGCTCGTCGTTCGCGCGAGGGGGATGCCAGAGTCCGCGCCGGTGGCTGGGGAAGCCTCGTCGGTGCACCCGTCGGTGGTGCGACCATCGGCATCGTCGGCCTGGGCACCATCGGCACCTGCGCTGCTCGTCGGGCGCATGGCTTCGGTATGCGCATCCTCGGCTACGATCCGGTGGAGAAGCCGGAGCTGGTGGAGGAGTTCGGCGTTGAGTACGTTGACCTCGACACGCTCCTGGCTGAGAGCGACTTCGTCACGCTGCACTGCAACGCCACGCCGGACAACCGCAACATGATCAGCACGCGCGAGCTCGGCCTCATGAAGCCGACCGCCTTCCTGATCAACTGCGGTCGCGGGTCCCTGGTCGATCAGGCCGCGCTGGTCGAGGCGCTTCAGAACCACACCATCGCCGGAGCCGGCCTGGACGTCTATGCCAAGGAGCCGCCCGATCCGGCCGACCCGCTGCTGAGTCTCGACAACTGCCTGCTTATGCCCCACACGGCCACCATGGACCGCGCCACGATCCGCAAGGTGAGTGTCTCCGTCACCAGCACCCTCCTGGAGGCACTACAGGGCAAGCAGCCCAAATGCCTGGTCAACCCGGAGGTCTGGGGCAAGCAGCGACCGATCAGCTGCTGAGGGCAATCGCCAAACCTGCACGAATCGAAAGGGCCGCGGGAACTCCCGCGGCCCTTATCATGACTGTTACTCGATGCAAGGCCGACTGTCGGCAGAGCGCAGCAGGCTCACAGGGCGACAGTGACGCCTTCGCGAACCGCCTTCTTCATGGCCAGGCACAGGGCGATGGACTTCGCTGCATCGCGCCCGGTGATCAGCGGCTGCTTGCCCGTCTCTATGCAGTCGATGAAGTGGCTGATCTCCCGCACGAAATCGGCTGATCCCGCTTCACCGCTGTAATCGAAGGTCACGGTCTGCGGCTTCTGCTCCGCGCGATAGGTGTAGGTCAGCTCGCTGGGCCGGTCGAAGCCGCCGTGCCAGCGTGCCACAGCCTTCTCGCATCCCACGAAGAGGTCTTCGTCCGCCACACACCACTCCGAAGCGGTACCCAGTTCCACTGAGCCGATGCAGCCGTTCTCGAACTCCAGCAGCCCGAGCGCAACATCCACCTGCGGAGCGCGGTCCTTGACGAAGAGGTTGCCGCCGAGGCCACGGACGGACTTGATCTCGCCGACCATGAACCGCAGCGAATCGAAGCAGTGTACGGAGTTCTCCAGGATCGGGCCGCCGCCGTCGTCTTCGCGCCAGAACCAGTCCTTCGGCACCTGCCCCGGCTGGTAGCGGTAGTTGATCATGAAGGGGCGGCCGAAGTCGCCGGCAAGGTGCTCACGCAGGAAGTTGACGGCAGGAGCGAACCGCTTCTTCTGCGCCACCATCAGGACCACGCCGGCCTTCTCGCAGGCCTCGGTCAGCGCCAGGCACTGCTCGACCGTCGGCGCCATCGGCTTCTCGCACAGAACATGGATGCCCCGCTCAGCCAGCGCGCTCCCCAGTGGCAGATGCGTCTTCGGATTCGTGCACAGGCACACGGCCTCGGGCCGCGTCTCCTCGACCATCTGCTCCCAGTCACCGAAAGCGCGAGTCTGGGCAGCCTCGGCGATCTGTGAGGCCAGTTCGAGGTTGAGGTCGCACACCCCGACCAGTTCGGCCTGCGGCATCTTGTGCAGCACTTCGGCGTGAACTCGTCCGATTCCAAGACCGATCACGGCGAGCTTCATTGCGTGCCCCTCCCGGTGACTGGACACGGCCATGTTCCGTGTCCCTGGTCTACTGCGCTCGCGCAACAGGCACCCTGACGCTGGTGCCGTCGCCCTTCCGCCAGGTGATCTTGCCGCCCAACTGCTCAGCCGCCGGCCGGAGTTGCACGAAGAGCAACTCGCCGAGCTTCTGCGCAGGGAGCTGTGCTTCCTTCCCATTCAGGCCCAGCGCGACCTTGCCGGCGTCGACGTCATGCGTGATCTGGGCGCCAAGCAGTCCCGCGAGTTGGTAGGCCTCGGTCTGCACCGGACCCGCATACGGTCGCGGCACGTCCAGCGCATAGGCGCGATTGTTGATCACCACGCGGGACAGTGAGTGAACCGGTGTGCTGAGCATCGAACCGTCAGCAAAGTGCACGGTGGCGAAGGCGTAGGCGACCTGGCTGGGAAGGGCGAACTCGCCCGACCACCAGCACTTGCCCGCATCGGCGTCGCAGCGCACCGTCTGCCACCGTCGATTCGTCCATCCCACATTCCCGACCCCTCCGTAGCAGATGTCAGCGCCCGTAACCGGGACCTGGCCGCCCGGAAGCACGAACATACGGACTCCGCGCTCTGTGGCCGCGACTCGCAAGCCGTTCAGCATGGGTGGCCGTAGCGGTTTGCCCAGCAGTTGCGCCCTGAGCCAGCAGTAGTAGGCCTCCTTCGCCTGCGGGTTGATCTTGTGGTCGAGATTCGGCAGCAGCAGCAACTGCGGTGTGGGCCGGATGTTGCTCTGCGTCCGGAGGAATTGCTCCAAGTAGTAGCAGTTGTCGTTGGTCCCCGTCACTCCGAGCACGGGTACCGTGATGTCCTGCACGTAGCGTGAGGAGTCGAAATTGGCTTCCCAGGTGTCGAAGTCCCGGCGCGGCAGCTTCATGAAGTAGTCATACCAGGTCGAGCCGTCCCGCAGGTACCCGGCGCCGAACAGATCCACAAAGCACTTCACGCGCTTGTCCAGGCTGGTGGTGATCAACCCAGTGGCCCCTCCCCAGGAGACACCGACCAGGCCAATCCGCCCGGCGTCGACCTCCGGCCGCGAGCACAGGAAGGTGATCGAGCGCATCTGGGAGAGAACCGCGTTGTACAGGTAGTTGTCGGTGATCTGCGGGTTGGTGGTGAAGATCTGCTCCACCGTCATGTCGGGGCCGGTGGAGCGTGAGTACCGCTCACGCTGCAGACCCTTGCCGGGCAGGTCGATGGACAGCGAGGCAAAGCCGGCCGCGCCGGCCTCAATCACACGGTCGAGGGTCGCGTAGCCGCCGCCGCCATGAACCAGGAGCAGAGCAGGGCGCTTGCCGCCCATACTCGCGGGGTAGCCGTAGAAGCCGAAGATCCGCACCGGCTTGCCCTGCCACTGATGGGAGGTGAACCGGATCGTGTAGCAGTTGATCTTCTGCCCGCCTCGGTACACCGTGCGCAGAGGCTTCATCTCAAGCTGCAGGCCTGCACTGGGCTTCCAGCCGTTGTCGATCAGGGCTCGGAGAGCGGGCTTGACCGTCCGGACCGGAGCAGGCGAGTGGAGAAGACTGGCGGTGCCGATCTCATGTGCCAGGACCTTCGCGGAGGCGGCGTCCACAGGAAGACGAGTGATGGCAGGCGCCGTCGGAGCGTTCCGCAGTGACGCCTCGGGACGTGAGCATCCGGCAACCAGGAACACGGCAAGCAACAGGATCGGCAAGTGACGGCAGCGATGTGAGGCAACGACGACGGGCTTCATTATCAGTCTCCAAACAACAGGAAAAAGTGAGCCACTGCACCGCTTCGGGACTTCAGCGGGCGGCACAGTGACAGGCGGGATTGTACATGGCGCTTGCGGGGCTGACAAGGAGATAGTCCTCGCGGGGATAGGCCCGGCAGGCGGGAACACCTGGCGGATCAGGGCGCCATACGGCGCGCTGCATCGTTGACTTGCGCCAGCAACTGCTGAGTCGTCTGTGGAGACAGTTGGATGTTGTACTGGCGCTGAACCTGCTGGAGCCCGCCAACCGCGTCCTGGTAGTTGCGCGCAGTCTCCAGGACCCGAACCAGAGCACGCTGTGCGCCGACGGGGATCGCCGGGCTGCGGTGTCCGACGCGCTCGATGCGGTCGGCGGCCTCGCGCCCGTTCCGGGACTGGGTGATGAGGGCCAGGATCTCCGCATGACCAAGCCCGGCGCCACCGGGGATCATCGCCGCTCCCTGGGTGGCAAGGGCCGTCTGCATGATCGGCCAGAACTCGGGATCCTGGTACTCAGGTCGCCGCAGCAGTTGTCCGATCTGCCCCAGGGCTCGGTTCAACTGGCCCTGCTCCGTGGCAGCCGCTTGCTGGACAATCCGCTGAGCCTGCTGAGGCGTAAACATCGGCGCCCGCTGGCGCGCCGGTCGAGGTGCAGGCGACGGTGCAGGAGAAGGCGCCGGTGACCGAGACGGCGCAGGCCTTGGAGCTGGAGCCGCCGAGGGTGCCGGCGACGGACTCGGCGAAGGCGACGGTGACGAAGACGGCGCCGGTGCAGGAGATGGTGTCGGCTGCGGCGACGGACTGGGCGAAGGCTGCTGAGCAGGCGTCTGGGCGGGCTGGGCCGCCTGCTGTGGGTTGTCACTCGTGGCCGGTGGCGTCGCCGTCGTCGTCGGGCTCGCAGGTGACTGGGTCTGCTCGGGATTCTGGATCGCCGGGTTCGCCGGCTGGTTCTGAGCGGTGAGGTTGCTCCACCAACTCGACTGCGAGTTCTGCTGGTTCGTCTGGGTGCTTGCGACGACGTTCTCCGGCTGCGTTCCTGCCTGCGGAGTGCCGGAGCTGCGGGGCCGTGAGAACGCCACGGCGAGACCGATGGCGATTACCGCCATCAGCGTGGCACCCGCCACGATGCGCACCGGCCAGGGAGACTTGACGACTGGCTGAGTCGGCATGGCCCCGGGAACCACTCCGGGGTCTGCCGTCTGCGGCACGAAGGAAGGCCCCGCACCGTTGCTATTGTCTGCCGCCGGTGCGGTTGCCTCCTGGGTCGGCACCGCCGAGGTCTGGCCGTCGTCGTACTCAGGCCCCAGTATCCCCAGGGACGACCGCGCTTGATCCCCGACACCACGCCGCGGAGGCAGTTTGCGTGCCATGCTTGATATGCTCCCTCATCGGCTGCCGCCGGAATTGTTCTCTAGCGGAACAGCCGGTACCGCTCAGGCGCCAGACCGGCGTCCGCAAGCAGCCTCGCCGCGGACTGGAAGATATCGGCCGGTGTGAAACGTCCCTGACTTGCTGCGCTCTGGCCGTTCACATAGGCCAGGACAACGGAGTGCCCTCGCGGCGGATCATTGGCGATGGCCCACACCGCTACCTGGATCGCGGGCCTTGGCGCAACCCCGAGCGGTGCCGAATCCGCCAGCAGCGCCATGTCCGGATTCGGGCACGGGAAGGCCACCATGACTTCCTTCTCGGTGGGCGCCGCAAGGTTCAGGTTGGTGCAGGCGGTAGGAATCCACACCTGCGAGAACCGCCGGCCAGACAGGTTCACGGAGTTCGAGCCCAGGCTCGACTGCCCCTGGAATCCAGGCTGTTGCGCCCAGAACTGCGTGCCGGGCGCAACATAGACACTGCTCGGGCCGCCCTCACCGCGCTCGATCATCCCGCTGACGCCCAGATCCCCGCCGCCCACGAACTGTGCATAGATCTGCCCGGTTCGCAGGCCCTCCACCAACTCCACGGGGGGCGCCAGCACCTCCGCACAGGCAGTCAGCGCGAGAACCGCTGCCGCTACTATCATCAACACGCGAACCATTCCAATCGCCTCCTCAACCAGTGCCAACAGGTCAGCGTGAAGCAGCCTACAAGGGCTTAGACGCCCGGCGGCCGGGTTTTGTGCCGTGTCGCCCTAGGCGTTGGCGACCATCTCACGCCACAGCCTGGCGTAGAGGCCAATGACCCTCACCGGGTCCGTGCTCGCGCCGCACTCCAGGGACATGAAGCCCCCGTAGCCGTCGCGCTTGAGCATCCCGAACAGTGCCTTGTACGGGTAGTCGCTCTCCAGGTCGTGCATGTGGAAGTGCCGCAGGTGCTTGCGAACCGGCGTGTAGAACTCCGAGATCGTCCCGAACTTCATCTCGCGCGGGTCGCAGTTGTGTACGATGCCTACGCGCGGATGGTCAGCAAGCTCCACGGCATCCAGCGTGTACTTCCACCAGTAGAAGTCACCGTGCATCTCCAGGCAGACATCAACGCCGCGCGGCGCGGCATGCTCCGCGATCTCCCGCAGGGCGGCGCCGACATTCTCAACCACTTGCTGCTTGTCTGCTCCGGCCGGGAAGGCGTTGCCGAAGACACGAATCCGCGGGGCTCCGCAGTCGGCAGCAAGATCGCAGTACTGCTTGGCCCGGTCGATCTCGGCCTGTCGCTTGGTCGCGTCAAGGTCCTCGAACCGGCAGCCCGTCGCCAGGCAGGCGAAGGGCACATAGGCGTCCTCAAAGCGCTTCTTCACGTCGGCCCGCTGCTCGGGCGTGAGTTCGAGCTCCACACCGTGCTTGTGCCCTTGCTCGGCCCGCAGCTCCAGGCCGTCGATTCCGGTCTTGCGCACCACGTCGAGCAACTCGTCCAGAGTCATGTCCTTGCCAAGTAGATAGGTCAGCAGACTCAGCTTCATGATTCCCTCCGGCAGGTCTCCGTCACACGTTAGTTTCCGGCACATGCGGCACTTGCTCCACACCTTCGCCTGCCGTCACGCTCATTCCTTCCACAAGACCGGCAGGATGATCGCCCCTGCGAGAGGAAGTGCTCCGCCGCAAGGCCGTCATCCAGGGAGGGGACCCAAATGGCAGAACCGATTCGCTTAGGCATCCTCGGTCTGAGCATGGGCTACAGCCGTGCCAAGATCGCTAAGGACTACCCCAACGCCGTCATCGGTTGTGTATGCAGCCTTAACGCCGACCGCGCCGAGACCGTGGCCAAAGAGTTCGACTGCGCCTGGACCACCAGCTACGAGGAGATGCTGCAGCGTGACGATCTGGACGTGATTGGTGTCTGGACCGCCAGCGGCCACCACTGCCTTCACGCACGCATGGCCCTCGAAGCCGGCTTCAATGCCCTCACCACCAAGCCGATGGACATCCGCGTCGAGGCCTGCAAAGAGGCGATTGCCGCCGCCGAGAAGGCCGGCAAGACCCTCGCCGTCGACTTCGGCCTGCGCTATCAGCCGAAGGTGCGGAAGGTCAGGAAGGCGCTCGCCGGAGGGGCCATCGGCAAACTGCTCCTCGCCGACGTGCTGATGAAGTGGATGCGGCCGCAGGACTACTACGACGGTGGCGAGCCCAAGGGCTGGCGCAGTCGGCTGGAGACCGAAGGCGGCTCCATCGCCAACCAGGGCGTCCACATGGTCGACGAGCTCTACTGGCTGATGGGGCCGGTCCAGCGGATCGAGTACGGACGCTTCGGCACCCGGGCACACGACATCGAGTCGGAGGACATGTGCCTGGGGTCGCTGACCTTCCAGAATGGCGCCTGGGGGATGATCGAGACCACCACCAGCGCCTTCCCCGACCGTGGCACGCGCATCGAGATCAACGGCACGGAAGGCTCCGTCTACCTGCGTGGCGATGAGGATATCGTCATCAAGCGCCACGATGGCGAGGAGGTCTCGCTGGAGGACATCACTCTTGATCCCGACTGGCCCCAGCACTGCTTCGACGACATGTACCGGGTGATCCGCCTCGGGAAGACGCCGGCCTGTCCCGGCATCGAGGGAATGCGGAGCGTGGAGATCTTCACCGGGGTCTACGAGGCAGCACGCACCGGCGAGGCAGTCGAGCTGAACCAGCCACCGGCGACCTGCTGAGGCCTGTTCGGCTCACTCAGTTGCCTCGCTAGACGAACTACAGAACTTGTGGAAGAGGGCCGTCCGGTCGCTAGGGACGGCCCTTTCGCTTACCCCTTGAGGCCCGTCATCTGGATGCCCTTCACGAAGTACCTCTGCCCGAAGATGAAGATCAGCAGGACCGGCACCATGACCATCACCGAGGCCGCCATCAGCAGCGTCCAGTCGGTGCTGTAGCGTCCCATGAAGGTGTGAAGGCCCAGCATCAGCGGCTTGCGCTGGTCCGAGTCAATCATGATCAGGGGCCACATGAAGTTGTTCCAGCTCTGCAGGAAGGTGAAGGTGGTCAGCGTCGCCAGCGCCGGCTTCGACAACGGGATGATGACATGGCGGTACACGCCCCACTGCCCGCAGCCGTCGATCCGCGCAGCGTCCTCCAGCTCGTGAGGAATCGTGATGAAGAACTGGCGCAGCATGAAGGTCCCGTAGGCCGAGAACATCGCCGGGAGGATCAGCGCAGCGTAAGTGTCGTAGAGTCGCGCCAGGTTGAACAGCGCGAAGACCGGGATCATCGTCACAACGAAGGGAACCATCAGCGTTCCCAGGTAGCCCAGGAACAGCACGTCGCGACCGGGGAACTTCAGCCGCGCGAAGGCATAGGCAGCCAGGCTGGAGGTGAACACCTGACCCAGGGTCGCCACCCCTGCAATGAGGAGGCTGTTGAGGTAGAACGCCATGAAGGCGTTCTCGATCGGGAAGCCGTCACTGTGCAAGGGCTTGGTCTGGAAGGTCATCCCGAGGAGCCGGAAGCGGTAGGCCGGCACATCGAAGCTCAGCCAGTTGTCCTCCAGCTTCAGCGCCTTCCAGGCCGCCGGGTAGTTACTCCACTGGACATGCAGCTTGCGCACCGGCGTCAGTGAGGCCACCTGCCGGTCGCCCTGCTTCACGTAGAGCGGCAGCTTCCTCTCCTGCCCGGTGCTCAGAACCCTGACGACGGCCGTCCCCTGCTCATTGCGCACATGGGCGACCTGCGTCTCCTGGCCGTCGACGAGCGCTGTGAAGACGGACTGGCGCTCGCCGGTCTTCGGGTCGGTCACGGTCACACTCTGCCGGGGCACGAACTCCGGCGGGGTGACGTAGACCTCCCCCGGATCCTTGAGGCTCGTTGCCACCATCCACACCAGCGGCAAGACCATCGTGACCCCACCCACCGACAGGGCCACCAAGACAAGCGCCCGCCGGAGGAAGAGGCGGCGCTGACGCTGCGTAGCTATACTGGTATTGCGATCCGGGTGAGAAGTCACGAGTTTCGAGTTCCAGGTCTGGGATGCAAGTCGACTCTGGCCGACCAGAGTTCCTCGGGCTAGTGCAGGATCTTCTTGAAGACCTTCAGGATGCCCTGATTCCACGCCACGCGGTGAGTGATCCCAGTCGCGCCGTCAGACTCCGCCTTGTGGTCCAGGTACCACTGGTAGGAGCGGATGAGCGCCTCGGCGTTGCTGAACTGCGGCTGCCAACCGAGGACGGACTTGGCCTTGTCGATGGACACGAAGCTGTCGGTGTCGGCGGTGCCATAGACCCACTTGTACAGCGGCGAAAGGTGCAGCGCTTCGGCCAGCGCCAGACCGGGCTTGACCAGCCATGCCGGGGTGCCCATGACACGCGCTCCATTGCCCGCATATTCACACAGCGCGCCGACGTCCTCCAGGACCGTGCCAAAGCGCTCGGCGCCCACATTGAAGATGCCGTTGGCCTTCTCCGGCGGCAAGGTCGCGCACAGGTAGATGGCCGAGCACAGGTCCTCAACCTCCAGCAACTCGTAGCGGTTGCTGCCGTTGCCGATGACCGGGATCTTGCAGCCGCTCTCGACCCAATCGTACAGGATCTGGAAGACGCCCAGGCGGCCGGTGCCGATGAAGGTCTTGGGGCGGATGGTTGGGACGCACTGTCCACCTTCGCGTGCCTCGTTGCAGAGGTGCTCCGCCTGGACCTTGCTCTCGCCGTAAGGTCCGACGCCGATCATCGGATGGTCCTCCAGCAGCGGGTGTATCTTCGGCACCCCGTAGACCGCCGTCGAGGAGATGTAGACCACCCGGGGAATGCCCAGCTCACGGGCTGCTGCCAAAACGTTGCGCGTGCCGTCCACGTTCACCGAGAAGATGTCCTTCGGCTTCCACAGGGGCAGGGCGGCTGCCGCGTGGATGATGCAGGATACGTCGTACTGCTTCAGCGCATCCCGCAAGAGCACGTAGTCGCGAACATCGACACTGATGTACTTGGTGTCCTGCGGGTAGTCCGCCGGCACATGCGAGGCGATGTCCAGAAGAACGCTGGACTCACCCCTCTCGCCGAAGTAGTTCGCCACGTGGAACCCGAGAAAACCCGATCCACCCGTGATGGCAATCATCCTGTTGTTGCCTCCCTGTCCTTGATTCTTGTACCCCGGCAGGCCGAAGAGCCGTCCTCGTCTCTCACACCCACTGATAGCCGCTACCGGCCCCAGACGCATACCGCAGCCGGGGCGTCAGTTCATCTCAATAGCCGATCCACCGCGCTTCCACTCCAGCACGGTAAAGACCATGATGACCGCGAACAGCACCATCGCCAGCGCACAGGCATACCCCATGTTGTGCCACACGAAGGCGTGCTGGTAGATGTAGTACAAGAGCGTCGTTGTACTATCGGCGGGCCCACCGTGAGTCATGATGTGGATATGGGTGAAGTGGCCCTGGAAGCCGGAGATGATCGAAGTCACCAGAATGAAGAAGGTTGTCGGCGCGAGCATCGGCCAGGTGATGTACCGCAGACGCGTCCACCAGCCGGCTCCGTCAATGTCGGCCGCCTCGTAGAGCTCCTGCGGGACGTTCTGCAGCCCGGCAAGGTACAACACACAGTTGTACCCGCCGACGCCGACCCACAGTCCCATGATGATAAGCGCCGGTTTCGCCCACATCGGATCGCTCAGCCAGTTCGGCGCATGCTGGAAGCCCACCATCGTCAGTATCTGGTTGATGAGGCCCTCGTCGGGGTTGTACAGCCACCGCCACAGAACCGCGACCGCCGCCGAGGAGCAGATCGTGGGGATGAAGAACACGGTCCGGAACAGCACTATCCCGCGCACCTTCTCATTCATCAGCAGGGCGCAGAAGAACGAGAGCACCATCCCGATCGGCACACCCAGCATCAGGTAGGCCGTGTTGTACATGCAATACCAGAAGGGACCGTCGTTGGCCACGGTCGCTCCGGTTGCGGCGTCCTGATGGAAGCCCAGGATGCTCACGTAGTTGCGCAGGGCGTTCCAGTGGATGCCCTCCCAGCTTTCAATCGCCCGCCATCGGCAAAAGGACAGGGCCAGGGCAGCGACCACCGGGAGCGCCGTGAACACCAGAAAGCCCAGGATGTTGGGCAGCAGGAAAGCATACGCCGTCATCCACTCTCGCCTCTTGA
Organism: Armatimonadia bacterium; assembly: GCA_039679385.1. Classification (NCBI taxonomy): domain Bacteria; kingdom Bacillati; phylum Armatimonadota; class Armatimonadia; species Armatimonadia bacterium. The sequence goes on from JBDKVB010000002.1 coordinate 19,456, forward strand.
GGCGGTTGGCGTGTCGGCGCAGCTTCAGGGCATGCGAACTTGGGGACGTCTGTTCAGACATGAGATATCCACGATCGGAGATCGGAAGGTTCGGGCCCCGGGGACCCGGCGCCTATTATACTACCATCCTCCGGGGCGTCCAGTCACGGGGTCACCCTCCCGGGGCCTGTCCTTGCAGGTCGCGAACTGACTGGTGCCGAACCTCTCGCCGGTTGGCTTTGTCTCACTCACCTTCGGAGGCGCACTGATGCTGCGGATCCACGAACCCTTTCACGGCGCAGTCCTGAACTCCCATCACGGGCGCATTGAGAACGGCGCTCTGCATCTTCGTGTCACCGGTGATTGCCCCAAGTACGGCGCGGTCACGGTGAACGGCGTACCGGCTCGCATCGACCACGGACGCTTCGAGGCCGATATCCCCCTGACCGAGCGCGAGAACGATATCGTCGCGGTCTACGACGGCAGCTACGGCCACCAGCAGCATGCGGTCCGCGTGCTGTGGGATCAGCACTCCTTCCCGCGCTACCGTTTCTCCATTGACGACAACAGCTTCTTCCTGCGCGATATCGCCCGGAACAACTATGACTCGATCTGGGACTGCTTCTACCTGGACATCCTCCGCACGCTGAACCGCGAGTATGGCACCAAGTTCACGCTGAACCTCTACTTCGATTGCCAGGAGGAGTTCGGGCAGCCGCAGTTCCTCCTGCCCGACTTCCCGGATCGCTACCGCAGCGAGTGGGAAGCCTGTGCCGACTGGCTCGGCTTGACCTTCCATGCCTACGCAAACCGGCCCGACCGCCCCTATCAGTACGCGGCGCCGCAGAAGCTCATGTCCGACATGGCGATGGTCGAGGAGCAGATCCTCCGCTTCGCCGGTCCGCAGACCCTGATCCTGCCCACGGTCATTCACTGGGGCATCGTGATCCCGGAGGCACTGCCCTCGCTGTACGAGCACGGTGTGAGGGCCCTCTCGGGCTACTTCACGCCCAGCAGCCGCGGCTACGAAGTCCACTACTGGCTCGACGAGGCCCGCAGCGAGTACCTATGGGCCCATGACGCCATGATGCATTGGGAAACCGGCCTGGCCTTCTCCCACATCGACATGATCTGCAACAGCGTGCCCATCGAGAACATCGTTCCGAAGCTGGAGGCCACGGCCGCCGACCCGAACCATGCCGAGATCATGGACCTGTTCACCCACGAGCAGTACTTCTGGAAGTTCTACTCCAACTACATCCCGGACCACGCCCAGCGCCTGGACATCGCGATTCGCTGGGTAACCGATCACGGCTACAAGCCGGTGTTCTTCCACAAGGACTTCCTCGGCGCACCGGCCTAGGTCGCGCCTCGCATACTTGATGCCACACCCAAAGGGCTGCACGGCTGATGCTGTGCAGCCCTCTCGATTCGTGGCGAGCTACAGCCCCTACCCCTGCAAACTTCGTGCCTCTGTGGCGCAGTCGAGGGTTGTGCTATACTACGCACCGGCAGCCCGGTCCCTTGGGGCCGGTCGGTTGAGAGCTGCCTGTCACTTGGTCGTAGCCTTCCCTCGCCAGACCTCTGGGCTTGAGCCCTGCGTGTTCTCCCGGGACAGGCCCAGTTCTTGTGCGCCGGATCTTCAGCGCCACCAGCAAGGAAACCAAACCATGAAAAAGTTCTTCCTCGGCGTCTTCATCCTGCTCGTGTGCCTGTCGGTCATCGCTCAGGCTACGAAACCGAAACGCCAGTTCGCAGGCAAGACGCGGATCATCTGGACCACCGACAACAACCCCGCCCGCGAGCAGCAGATCGCCATCTTCGATCGCCAGTTCCCCCATCTGAAGCTCTCGATCGACCCGACGAACAACGACATGAGCAAGATCATCGTCCAGACGCTCGCCGGGATTGGCCCCGACGTCATCGACTGCTACAACCGCATGCAGCTCATGACCTACTACCAGGCGGGAATCCTGGCCGACATCACCGACATGGCCCAGAAGGCCGGCACCACACCCGACATCTGCTGGAAGTCAGCCCGCGAAAACATGATGATCAACGGTCGTCAGTATGGCTTCCCGACAAACCCCGGACCGTGGGTCATCTTCTACAACAAGGATATCTTCGACCGCTGCCATGTCCCCTACCCCAAGGGCGACTGGACCTGGGATGAGTTCGTCGAGGTCGCCAAGAAACTCACGATCAAGGGCCCCGACAGCCGGCGCAATGAGACCTTCGGCGTGATGGGCTACGACCTGCAGGAGGCCATCTGGCAGAACGGCGGTCACTTCTACTCACCGAAGGGAACGCGCTGCACGCTGGATCAGCCCGCCGCCATTCAGGCCGCCCAGTGGCTCATCGACCTGCAGTTTGAGCACAAGTGCGCACCCAGTCCCTCCGAAGAGGAGTCCATGGCCGCCGCCGGAGGCTGGGGTCAGGGCGTCATCACCCTCTTCGATGCCGGACGCCTGGGCATGATCCGCTACGGTCGCTGGGGCCTCATCGTGTGGCGCAAGAATCCCAAGATCCGCATCGGCGTTGCCCCCCTGCCCTACCGTCGAGAGAAGGCAACGACCTTCGTCACCCGCATCAGCACGCTCAACAAGAAGAGCCTGTACATGCGCGAGGCCTTCAACTTCATGAAGTTCCTCGCCAGTGAGGACTACGGCAACCAGATCAACGACAGCGCCGACAACCTGGCGCCGGTGAAGCGCCTCTGCTACCTGCCGCGATTCATGAAGAACCCGGAGTACCCGCAGGAGGACTACAACGACGTCTTCCGGCAGGAGATGAAGTGCGCGCGCAGCATCGAGGTCAGTCCCTTCGTGAACCCCTTCGTCGCCGACCGCATCTACCGGCGCTACATCGACCTGATGCGCAACCAGTCGATGACCCCTGTCGAGGCGATGCAGGGAGCGGCCAAAGAGATCAACGCGGCGATCGCGGACTACGTGAAGAAGACGCCGGGGCTGCAAGCGGAGTACGACAAGGCCGTCGCCGAAGACAAGTAGTGGGACGCCAGAACCTGTCAGGGCCGACTTGCGACGCAAGCGAAGGGTCCCAGCTTCTGACTGCCGCCACAGGAGCATACCATGACAAGACGCGAGAATGACTGGCGCACAGCGCTGATGTTCTTGGCACCGAACTTCCTCGGCTTCATGGCCTTCATGGCTCTGCCGATCCTCTTCAGCCTCATCATGGCCTTCACGAACTGGCAGATGACTGAGAAGGTGCCGCTGCAGTTTGTGGGCTTCGAGAACCTGCACAGCCTGCTCACCGAGCCCCGCTTCTGGAAGTTCCTCGGCAACACCCTCTACCTGATGATGGGGATCCCCGTGGGGATCGCCGGTTCCCTGTTCCTGGCGATCATCCTGAGCAAGAAGCTGCGGGGAATCGTCGCCTTCCGCACCATGTTCTACCTGCCGACGATCACCAGCGGCGTCGCGCTATTCATCCTGTGGAAGGCCATCTACAACCCGGAGTTCGGGCCGCTGAACACCGCGCTCGCGGGGATCTTCGACGCCCTCGGGCTGCATGCCAAGATGCCCGACTGGCTGCTGTCGATCGCCTGGGCGAAGCCGGCAATCATGCTCATGGGAATCTGGACGGCTGTCGGCGGAACGAACATGCTCCTTTACCTCGCGGGGATCAGCAACGTCCCGCCGGAGCTGTATGAGGCGGCCGAGATCGACGGCGCCGGACGCTGGGCGATGTTCCGCCACGTGACCTGGCCCCAGCTTGCGCCGACCACCTTCTTCATCGTTGTGATGAGCGCCATCGGCGGACTCCAGGGCGGCTTCGAGCAGGCACGGGTCATGACCGGTGGCGGTCCGGCCGAGTCCACGATCACCCTCGGGTACTTCATCTACCAGAAGGGTTTCGAGGAGTACCAACTGGGCTACGCCTCAGCGATCGCCTGGGTCATGTTTGTCATGATCTTTGCGTTGACTCTGGTCAACTGGAAGTTCGGCAAGTCCGCCTTTGACGTAGAGGTCTAGTCCGGCCTTTCGGCCCCTTATCCATCCCAATTCACTTTCGAGGCCCTCCTATGGAAGACTTCCTTGAGGAGAAACAACAGCGCGCGGCGTCCCTGTTCAAAAGGCGCTCACGCTGGCAGACCGTGGGGACTATCGCCGGCTATGCGGTTCTGAGCATCGCCGCCCTGACGATGATGATCCCCTTCCTCTGGCAGGTGGCGACGAGTCTCAAGCCGCTGGCTGAGGTGCAGTCCGGGCAATTCCTGCCCCAGCAGTGGAAGTTCGGCAACTACGCCGAGGTAATCCGGACGATCCCCTTTGGTCGCTACTACTTCAACAGCCTGTTCGTGGCCCTGTGGGTCACCTTCGGGCAGGTGCTCACGAGCGCCCTGGCAGCCTATGCCTTCGCGCGTGTGCACTGGAAGTGGCGCGACCGCGTGTTCATGCTGTACCTGGCGACCCTGATGGTCCCCGGCCTGGTGACGCTGATCCCGAACTACTGGGTGATGACCAACCTGCACCTGATCAACACCTACACCGTCCTCATCCTCCCGGCCTGCTTCAGCGCCTACGGGACCTTCCTGCTGCGCCAGTTCATGCTGACCATCCCCAGGAGCCTCGACGAGGCGGCGGAGATGGACGGCGCTACCCACTGGCAAATCTTCTGGGATGTGGTGATGCCGCTGGCGCGTCCGGGGCTGATCGTGCTGGCGATCTTCACCTTCATGGGCAACTACCAGTCCTTCTTCTGGCCCCTGGTCATGATCAAGGACGAGTACCTGCGCACGCTGCCCATCGGCCTGCTGTACTTCGACAGCTCCTATGGCCGCGAGACGACGCTGCTGATGGCGGCGTCGGTGATGGCGATGGTGCCGCTGGTCATCCTCTTCGTGGCCGGCCAGAAGTTCTTCGTGAAGGGCATCCAACTCGGGGCTGTGAAGGGATAGACGAGCAACCACTCGCAACCTTCCCCTTCGGGTTTCCCTCAGGCCGGACAGCCTCTGCCAAAGCATGAGGCCTGCCCGGCCTGTTTCGTTAGCTCAAGCCGCGACGAGGGGTGCAGGTCTCGAGACGCTCTGCGCCGAACCGCCGAGAGCCGCTTCTGCATAAGGAGGACTCGCCTATGACCACTCTCCGCATCGCCATGGTCGGCGCAGGATTCGCTGCCGACTTCCATACTAACTCCTTCCGCCAGGTGAGGGGCGTCGACGCCCAGGTCGTCGCCGTCACCTCGCGCCGCCCGGAGAGCGCCCGCGACTTCGCCCAGCGGCACCAGGTTCCTGAGGTCTTCGACTCCCTGGGCGAGCTGCTGGCCAAGACCCAGGTCGATGTCGTTGACCTGTGCGTGCCAACTAACCAGCATGTCCCGATGGCGATCCAGGCGGCCAAAGCGGGCAAGCACGTGATCGTCGAGAAGCCGCTCACCGGCTACTGTGGCGAGCCGGACACACCCGAGGACGAGCTCATCGGCAACACCGTCCCGCGCAGTCATATGCAGCAGCGGGTGATGGAGCAGTGCGCCGAGCTGGACGAGGTGCTGCAGACCAGTGGTGTAAAGCTGTGCTATGCGGAGAACTGGGTCTACGCGCCGACGGTGCAGAAGGCCCGGCGGCTGATGGAGCAAAGCGGCGGCACGGTCCTGCGCATGGTGGCCGAAGAGTCTCACCCGGGCTCCCATGCCTCCTATGCGAAGTACTGGCGCCTGGCCGGTGGTGGATCCCTGCTGCGCACGGGATCGCACCCCATCGGCGGCGTCTGCTACATGAAGCAGGCAGAGGGTCTGGCGAAGGTCGGCAAGCCGATTCGGCCCCGGCACGTGGTGGCAGAGACTGCCTTCCTGACGCGCATCGAGTCCTTTGCGCAGGAGCCGACCAGGTACCTCAAGACCGGGCTGGTGGACTGCGAAGACTGGGGCTCGGCGCTCATCACCTTCGAGGACGGCTCCGTCGCCGAGGTGTGCTCCTCCGACGTGGTCCTCGGCGGCGTCTACAATCATCTGGACGTGTTCCTCTCCACCGGACGCCTGCAGTGCAAGATCAATCCTCAGGACGCTTGCATGGCCTACGGTCCGTGGGAGGGCGCCTGGGGCGAGGAGTACCTGGCGGAGAAGACCTCCACCCGGGCGGGCTGGAGCTACCCGGCCCCGGACGAGGATTGGGTCAATGGCTATCAGCAGGAGATTCAGGATTTCGTCGAGGCAGTGACGCAGGACCGCACTCCCTTGTCGGGATGGATGCTGGCTCGAGACGTGACCGCGGTCATCTTCGCCGCCTATGTCTCTGCAGCGGAGGGGCGTCGCGTCGAGGTCCCGCTCTAGGCTCTGGCGCTTGCCCTCACAAAAGGACAGCCGGAGGCTTGCGGGCCTCCGGCTGTTTGCGTTCTCAGATCAGAACCGGTGAGCTGTTAGTGGCGACGTCCGAAGGGTCCGCCTCCGCCACCCGGGTGCGGACCTGAGGACGGTGCCGACGGTTGCGGGCTCACCGTTGGTGCGCTGAACTTGGGCTGGTCATTGCTGCGGCCACCGAAGACCGAGCCGAAGGACGGCCCTGACGGCTGCGAGACGGAGGGTGCAGGTGTCGACCCTCCACCCAGCCAGCTCGGTCGATCGTTGCCACCTGATCCGCGATCGGGGCGGAAGAGGTCCCAACCGCTGCGGCTGGGGCTCTCCGTCTTGGGCTCGGGTGTCGGGATGTTCCACACCGGGCGACTCGGCGTCGTGATGTCCGGGGTGCGCACCGGCTCTGGCATGCGTACCGGCGCCGGCGTCACCCAACTCGACCGCTCAGACCTGTCCGTATTGCGCTCCGGTGTCGGTATGTTCCACACCGGGCGACTCGGGGTCGCGATGTCCGGTGTGCGGATCGGCTCTGGTGTGCGTACCGGCGCCGGTGTCGGAGTGATCCAACTGGACCGCTCAGACCTGTCCGTCTTGCGCTCGGGTGCCGGGATGTTCCACACCGGGCGACTCGGCGTCGCGATGTCCGGTGTGCGGATCGGCTCTGGTGTGCGTACCGGCGCCGGCGTCGGAGTGATCCAACTCGACCGCTCGGACTTGTCAGACTTCCGGTCTGGTGCCGGTATGTTCCACACTGGGCGACCCGGCGTCGTGGTCACAGGCTCCGGCTTGCGCCCCGGCTCTGGTGTGCGGTCCGGCGTCGGCAGGGAGATGTCCCAGCCCGACCGGCCCGGCTTGTCCGACTTGCGCTCCGGTCCACCAAGTTCTGGGCGGCTCGGAGTACCTGGCCCGGTCTCCGGCCTTCCTATCGGTGCCGGTGAGGGGGCCCCGAACTCCGGCTTCCCGGATCGGCGACCGAAGGGGTTGTCGATGCGCGGTCCCTGTCCGGTTGGACCACCCGGTCCGCCTGGACCACCAAAACCGCCTGGTCCACCTGGGCCACCCGGTCCACCTGGTGGTGGCGACACACGTGACGGTTCCCTCTTCTCACCAATGATGAACCCACGGTGCTGATCCGGAGGCGGCTGCCCCGGACCAAAGGGGCGGTAGTCCCTATCTACCTTCCACGGGCCGGCATCGATGCGGTACCCGGGTCGGCCTGGGCCCTCGGGACGGTACATCGGCTGTCTGTCGCCCCTGATGAAGCTTGGGCCACGGTCGTCACGCGGGTGCCAGGGCTCATAGGGC
>JBDKVB010000003.1 GCA_039679385.1 Armatimonadia bacterium
TCGGCGACCGCAGCGCCTGCGTGATCATCGCTTTCCTGCCGGAGCTGGGCCAGATGAACCGCAAGGAAGCGGCGGCGCTGGTGGGTGTGGCCCCCTTCAACTGCGACAGCGGTGAGCACCGGGGGACTCGCCACATCTGGGGCGGCCGTGCCGTGGTACGCAGCGGGCTGTACATGGCCACCCTGTCGGCGATGCGCCACAACCCCCAGATCAAGGCTTTTGCCGATCGGCTCCGCGCCAAGGGCAAGCCGGGCAAAGTAATCATCGTGGCTTGCATGCGCAAGCTGCTGACCATGCTCAACGCGATCCTGGCGCAAGGCGTACCTTACCACCACCCCACGCCCGAAACGGCTTGACAAACATCACAGTTACTCTCCACCAGTCGCCTGAGCCCCTCGCTTGTCCGCATGTCGTAGAAGATCAGGCTGACAACATCGCGCAGAGTCATGGCCTCGCCGCGAGCAGGGCCTCCCGGCTCGGGCAAGAGTGAATCCGGCGGGCCCAGGGAGAGCAGCCCGCGTCTACATGCGTCGATAACCACTTTCCGTCCGGCGTCCACTACGCTCTCAGGGCCCCACAGCATATCCCGATCGAGCCAGTCCCACGGGCGCAGGAAGCCGAAGGGCACTTCGAGTACCTCCCCGAGCAACTGGAGGAGCGTACCCGCGACCTCAGCCACACAGCCGTGGCACTCATAGAGGCGCAAGACGTCGGCACCAAGCGGCAGCTCTGCCCGATGCGCCAGCTCCCATAGCTGCCGCAGGTCACCGCGGCGGTTGCCAAGCCAGACCGGTAGACACTGAAGCCGGAACGGGAAGGGCGCAAGCGCATCGCTCTCGTCCGCCTCGGGAGCCCCCGAGATGTCTGAGACTGGATACGGCACATAACGGGCCGCGGGATCGCCCAGCAGCCAGAGCAGGAAGCGTGGCATGTCCCAGGGGTAACGCCGGTCAACGCGTGCAATGCTTGGCGCGCAGGCGCGTCCCGCTTCGGCCAGCGCCATCTCCGGGCCAAACCGCAACCCGGTGTTCCAGGCACCCTCTCTGATCGCGCTCAGGAGTGCGTGTCCCGGCCTGGGGTCGCGCGAGGCGCACGCCGTCTCTGGCGGTAGCGCGGTCTTGCGGGATGGGGGGATGGTGACTCCCAGCTCCACCTTCCACCACGGCTCATCACTGACGTCCGCCAAAGCCGTATCTGCGGTGAGGTTCCCCGCGTCGCACCACAAAGCGATGCGCAGGGCCCTCATGAGGACCACCAGACAGAAGGCCTCCACGTGCTCCTGATCACCCGCCCTGTCGGCGATGTAGCGGGGCGCACGTGGGCGACGCATCATGGCGTTACCTTCTCCTCCGGAGGTTGCGGACGCATGGCGCACGGCATTGTCTGCTGAGATCACCCGAAGGGTGCCAGGAACCGTCCGGCAGACAACAGCCTGACAAACCGCACTCCGAGTACCTCCTCGTGGGTGACCCGTTGCTCTGCTGGTCTGCCTCAAGCGCCTTCCGGCATGCCTCGCCGGAACGCTCTCCTCATCGCCCGCCACGTCTTGGGTCGCCAGCGGGCGTACTGCACCGGCCTCTTGCGCCAACTGTCCCGAATCCGCGGATCAGCACCGGCAGCCAGCAGGCCTCGCACGACCTCCAGCTTCCCTCGCAGGACAGCCCAGTGCAGCGGCGTCTGGCCCCGGTTGTTGACCGCGTTGGCGGCAGCTCCCGCTTCCAGCAGAAGATGCAGCACCTCGGCACTCCCGGCCGCGTGCAGAGGCGTGGTTCCCTCGTCATCCGAGGCCGTTGCGTCGGCCCCGGCCCTGAGCAGCGCCTGCACCGTGCCCACGTCATCACGCCACACCGCAGCGTGCAGCGGAGTGCCTCCCGGCTCCCCGTACGCCCGCTGACTGCCCCTCTCGGCGAGCGCCTCCCTCGTGATCGCCAAAGTGCCCCAGGGATGCCGTGGGGGCCCCCTGAACGTGCCGCAGGCCCCTGGATCCGCACCCGCCGCAAGGAGCGCAGCCGCGCCGGCACCACTTCGGACCACGTGTAGCGGCGTCATCCCAGCGCTGTCGCAGGCGGTGGGATCCGCACCCGCCGACAGGAGCGCACGTATGGCGTCGGGGTCATGCGGGCGGTGGAGAGGCGTCCTGTCCCAGTGATCGCGCGCTGTGGGGTCTGCGCCCGCTGCCAGAAGGGCGGCCACGCCGCTGCCGGTCTGGACCGTGTGCAGCGGGGTCTGGCCCTGACTGTCGCGATCCATAGGGCCTGCTCCGGCGGACAACAGGAGCTCGACCTGCTCTGCCTCACGCACGCAGAAAAGCGCGGTCTGGTGGTAGCAGTTGCGCTTGTTGAGGTCGGCGCCCGCAGACTCCATCGCCTCCAGGTCCGCCATCGTCCCGTGCGCGACGGCCCAGTGAAGCGGATCCCAGGGCGGGCCCCACGAGCAGAGGGCCTCTGGGTCTGCGCCACGCCTCAGCAGCAGCCGGGCCATCTCCCAGTCCTCTCTCCGCAGCGCCAGGTGAAGAGCGGTGTCGCCCGGGAGGACCCCTGCTCTGCGCCAGAGCATGGCCTTCGCCTCCGTGCTCACGCCGTCGTCAAGGGCCGCCTCGGCCGCACCGAGGTCACGCTCGATCACAGCCCGGTGCAACGCCGTCAGACCGTGACCACGCCACCAGGCCCACAGTCGCCACACGCCTCTCCCGACCACAAAGTCTAGCAGGACGAGAGCGAACAGGAGGCCAAGGGCCAGATCCTTGAACCTGAGGGACGCCGGCAGCAGGAGCACTGGGAGGAGCGCGAGGGCAGCGATGGCACAGGGCGGAACGACTGAGCGCTCGCCACCCAGACCCCGACCTGTGGTAAGCAGGCGCCAAGTGCTGATGCGCGCTGCCACGACATAGGCAGCGAACAGCAGGAGCAACGCGCCCAGAATGGGGTCACAGATGTTGCTCAGCATTGCGTCTCTCGCGCCCTGGAACCCATGCACGAAGACGGCAACCCACTCCTCACGGCACCTCCGGCGTTGCATCTGGCGGTGGTGTTGTGGGAAGTGGCTTGTCCTTTGCTCCGCCGCCCAAGCCCTGAATGGCGCTCGCAAGAGGGGTTCCTGGATGCTTCGCGTGCAGGGCCGAGAGCGTGCTCCACCCCTCCTTCGCACGATCGCTCTGACAGTAGGCGTGCCACACCCAGTCGACTGCCCTCTCAGCGCCTCGTCCCCCGGAGTGGTGCCTCGCATAGTGTGCAAACTGATCGACGGCCTCCTGGTACCGACCGGCACGCGTCAGGTACGCTACACGGTAGGATTCATAGCCGGCCGCCCAGGGCTCATCCCACTGTCCTGACAGGCCCTCGTCGAGTGCGGCTACCGCCGCACCGGGGCGCTTCTGGAAGTGGCACACGAGAGATGCACCATAGGCGGCTCGTGCCGCCTGCTGCGCGTTGCCATAGGCCTGTGCTGTCTTTCGGTACTTCTCGCATGCCTCCAGCGCATGCTCCCACGTGTCCCGGGGTCGGCCGTGTAGGGCACCGATGGTCAGAACGGCCACCTCAGCGCGGTGCGCACGCCATCCCACATCGCTTCCCCTTCGCGTGACCTCAAGACATCGGACGACGAGCAGTGCCACCTCATCGTGGTCGGCCGCCGAGGCCCAGACGCAAGCGTTGACACCCAGGCTGGTACATGTCACGAGCACAGCTTGGAGTGCCACGAGGGAGATGGCAACTGTGAACCCCGTCCAGCGACGCGAAGGCAAGCGTCTCGTCTCGTCGGTCATGTCTTCGCCCCTTCGGTGTGGCTACTCCTCGCGGTTCACGAAGGCTTGGCACTTCATCTTTGCCCTGTCGATCTCCTCGATCTTCCTCACTTCCTCTTCTGTGAGATCCTGTGTGTTCACCAGTATTTCCACCTGCTTCGAGTACCCTACGAGAGCCACACACCCGGCAGCGGCCTTCGGGGCGGCGCACGCGGCTGGAGACAGACCATCGTTAATGTAGGTCACCCAAGAGAGAATCCAGTCAAGGAAGGTGCGAAGCCACTTAGGCATCTTTCCGGACGGATCAGCTACGGAGACGGGAGCTCCCCCGACGTACGGGTAGAGGCCAGGCAAGGGCAGAGGCGCTAGGTCCAAGGCGACCAACTCCGTGGCAGATGACCGACTCAGCCAGTCTCGCGGATCGTCGGAGGACCTATCGAGTAGGTTCCTCCAGTAGGCCCTCGTTGCCGCGACCGCGGATCTGAGTGGCTTCTGGGACCTTGTCCCAAGCCCCACTGGGTCCCTGCTCAGGAATCTGCCGGTTGCAGCGTCGTACCATCGATGCCAGAGGAGGTGGAGGGCGAAGGTGTCCTGATAGTACCCGTAGGCGCCGACGTAGTTGTAGGGGTCACCGCCGATGCCGCTGCTGTGCAGGGCGTTGCCGAAGGCCTCGTACAGCCGCGAGCCGATCAGGCCGCCGGTGTTGTCCGTCATGCCGATGGTCGAGCCCAAGGCGTCGAACAGGTGCCAGTCCATCGAGCCGCCCCCGTCCGACCGACACGAGCCCACCAGCGGCGCGTAGATGCTGGGGCCTTCGTTGTGGTACAGAACCCATGACTCGGGGCTTGCATCCGCCACGTAGCGCCGGGCCGCCACTTTCTCGCCGTCGTAGAGGTAGCGGTTGCTCCAG
>JBDKVB010000004.1 GCA_039679385.1 Armatimonadia bacterium
CCTGCGGTTGGCTGAACTGGATGCGGAGCTTCGGGTAGTGCTCCTTGGCGCCATCGGAGACGATATCGACCGCAACCTTGGCGTCCGGGGTCTGGAGCATCGTCATCGTCGCGCCGGCGGAGTCGACATTGGCACTCCACCGCGGAGTGTCGGAGGTCAGATTGACCTGTCCGCAGAGAGCGAGGGTCAGGCCAGCGAGAGCAGCGCAGTTCATGGCGGTACCTTTCTCACAGGAACTGGGAACAGTGCTACCGCAGACACTCTATCGGCGGTACGAACAAGCAGCATACGGCAGATTCTCGTGCCTTCTGTGCAGCACCACAGCCGCGTGCCCACTGTCTTCTGCGCTGCGCCTCCCTGCTCCTCCCAGCATATAGGGTGCTGCGCCTCGGGACTCCTTCGTCAAGGCAGACCTCAGGTACCCGTGGAAGGCGCTTCCAGGCGGATGGCGCTGGAGGCAAGCAGGACACTGCGCTGGTTGTGGGGAATTCCGCTATCTCCGACAGTACAGCCTTGCCGAGCTCGCACTACCTCTCGCGCGGAGAAGCGGCAGCATGGCACAGACAGCGGCTCGGTCGGACCTTGCAGCAACGGTGCCCTTCCACTCCGCCTTCTCGGGGCGGGCTATTGCCGTCGGAGTGCTGTCGGTCGTGATCATCGGCTGGGGTTGCCCCTACGCGACCTTCGCGATCCAGGGGTCCTACGTTGACCTCGACTTCTCCACTCCCGGCGCCGTCTTCCTGCTGTTCCTGCTCACCGCTGTGGTCAACAACGCCCTTGGACGCCTCAATCCCCGCTGGGCACTCAATCCCGGGGAGTGCATCACGGTCTACATCATGATGGTGGTCGCTTCCGCGGTCCAGACCATGGGCCTCAGCGGCCAGCTCATGTCCATCATCACAGGCCCCTACTACTACGCCACTCCCGAGAACAACTGGGCAAAGCTCCTGCAGCCGCACCTCAACCCTCTCCTGGCCCCGCAGGACGAACTCACGGTCAGGTACTTCTTCGAGGGCCTGCCTCCCGGAAGGCTCATCCCCTGGCGGGACTGGCTTGGCCCGCTGTCGATCTGGGCTCCCTTCCTCTTGTCGCTGTACCTTGTGATGATCTGCACCATGGTCATCCTTCGCAGGCAGTGGGTGGACAACGAGCGCCTCATCTACCCGCTCACTCAGCTTCCGCTCGAAATGGTGGCCCAGTCTGAGCCCGGGCGGCCTTCGACTCTCTACCGAAGCGGCCTCCTGTGGCTGGGTTTCGCCGTCCCGCTGATCTTCAGCTCCCTCAAGGGCCTGCACTTCTACTACCCGACGGTCCCCTCGCCGACAACGAACTGGGCCTTCTCGGTGTTCCGCCACACCCAGTCTCTACAACTGCGAATCAGCTTCCCGATGATCGGGTTCTTCTTTCTTGTCGAGCAGCAGACGGCCTTCTCGCTGTGGTTCTTCAATGTGCTCTTCTTCATCCTCCGCGGCATCCTGAACGTGTACAAGATCGGGATGACCGAGAACCTGGGCACCTACGGAGCGCCATCGCCGATGTTTGCGCACCTCGGCATGGGAGCCTTTCTCGTCCTCGTCTTCGGCGGCCTGTACACGGCCCGCAGCCATCTGCGAAAGGTGGTCACCCAGGCCTTCGGCGGGAAGGGCCACGGTGAGGACAGCGACGAGATCCTCTCCTACCCGGCGGCCTTCTGGGGGATGATGCTCGGGCTCTCAGTCATGGTGGGCTGGCTGACGTGGAGTGGCATGCCGCTGTGGGTGGCGGTTCTCTTCGTCGTGCTTGCCCTGGTGCTGTTCATCGGCCTGACCCGCGTCGTGGCGGAGAGCGGAATGGCCGAAGCCGTTGCCCCGACGATCGCCCCGGGGGTGATCGTCTCGGCCCTGGGCGCACCGAGCATCGGCCCACGCGGTCTGATGGCCATCGCGACAAGCTACGTCTGGTGCTCGGACATGCGCACTTTTGTCATGGCCTCGGCCGCCAACAGCCTCAAGCTCGCGGAGAAGACCGATCACCACAAGCGACCGCTCTTCTGGCTCATGGCCGTCGCAATCCTGGTGAGCGCACCGCTGAGTATCTACTTCACGATCCGCTGGGCCTACCACACCGGCGGCGTCACGATGGACTCCTGGTACTTCGGCGGCGGAGTCCTGGCGCCGCTCAAGTGGGTACAGGTGCAGTTCCTCAGCCCGAAGGGCCCCAATGTCGTGGGCCTGCTGCTGACGGGCCTCGGCGCCTTGCTCATGGCCTTCCTGGCTGCGATGAGACAGCGTTTCCTGTGGTGGCCCTTTCATCCCCTCGGCTTCGCCATCGCGCCAGTCTGGATCATGGACCAGCAGTGGATGACCATCCTCATCAGTTGGCTGGCGAAGACGACAATCCTGCGCTATGGTGGTGTGAAGACTTACCAGCGCACCCGGGCCTTCTTCCTGGGCCTGATCCTCGGCCAGTTCGTCACCAACGGCTTGTGGGTGATCATCGACGCGCTTGCCGGAGGCACAGGCAACCGCATCTTCTGGATCTAGCCTGATCGGGAGCCACGAGCCGACCAGGGGGGGAGCAGATGCTGGGGCCCTCGTTGTGGTATAGCAGCCACCAGTCCAGGCCTCCGCCCACACTGTAGTGTCGGGCCGCCACCCTCTCGCCGTCGAAGGAGAAGTAGGTAACCGCGCTATCCTCCTCGCGCCATACCCGCTTCATCTCCGCGTCGTAAGCGTTGCGCAGGTTGCCGGTCGGCGTCGCAATCCCCCTCAGGCTCTCGTCCACATCCCAGGTGAAGTAGGTGGTGCCGCGGGCGTCCTGCTGCCTTTCGAGGGCCCCGTCGGCTTGCCACTGGTAGTAGGTCAGCGCACCGGCGGTGGTCCGCTCCAGCGTCAACTGGTTCAGCGTGCTGTACTGGTAG
>JBDKVB010000005.1 GCA_039679385.1 Armatimonadia bacterium
AGCTTCTACGCCGTGGGATTCTGTGGGCTGCGCGGCGCGAGGACGCGATCTGACGCCGCCGACCGTCGGTCCGGTGAGTCCCAGGCTGCCAACGGGATGCGCTGACCACCCATCAGCGCTCTGGGCGCGTGGTGCCTTTGCCGTCGTCGTTGCCGTTCCCCCTCGCCACTGCGTGGAGAGGGGGACAAAGGGGGTGAGGTGCCTTTGCCTTTCCCCTTCGCCCAAAGCGGCGCGTCGTTGCTCTGCTCGTGGAGAGGGGGCTGCCGAAGGCAGGGGGTGAGGTGCCGTTCGAGGGCCGCCACGGCCAGAACCTCGGCCTCTTGCAGACGGTCTGCGCAAAAGGGCATAATGCAGCCATGCTGCCTGCCAAAGAGACTTCTACTGCGACCGCAGTCCTGCACTCACACTCACCCGGGGAAACGCGCGACCTTGCCGCACGCCTGGCTGCATACCTGAAGGTCGGCGATGTGGTGGCTCTCTCGGGGTCGCTCGGGGCAGGGAAGACCTGTTTCGTCCAGGGCCTCGCGCGGGGTCTGGGTATCGAAGGCTACGTCACGAGCCCGACCTTCATTCTCATGCGCCACCATCCCGGTAACCCGTCCCTGTGCCATGCGGACGCCTACCGGCTTGAATCGCCCGAGGAACTTGAGGACCTGGGCCTTGAGGATGTCCTGGCCGGTGCCGTCCTGGCGCTCGAGTGGGCCGAGGGTGTGGCCGATGCACTCCCCGCTGAGCGTCTTGAGGTCCACATCACCTCCGACGGGGAGTCGACCCGCACCTTACACATCGAGGGCCGTGGCGACCGTTTTTCGGCAGTAGTCCGGGAGGCCTTTGCGTGAAGATACTTGCCCTGGAGACCTCGGGAGAGCCCGCAAGCGTGGCCCTCCTGGAGGGCGACCGACTACTCGCCCAGCGGACCTTCCCGAGCCGGATGGCGCTCTGCCGCACCTTGCCCGGGCATATCGGCGAGGCACTGTCCGACGCCGGCTTGTCCTCACTGGACAAAGTGGACGCGCTGGCCGTCTCGCTGGGCCCCGGCTCCTTCACTAGCCTTCGAGTGGGCGTGGCGCTGGCCAAGGCCGCAGCCCATGCACTACATCGCCCGCTGGTCGGCGTCCCGACCCATGACGTGCTGGCCCTGGGCGTCCTGCGAGCGATGGGGGAGAGCCTGGCGCCGGACTCCATGATTTGTGTGGTCCAGAGCGCGCGCAGGGAGGACGTCTACACCACCGGCTACACCGTCCAGGGGGCTTCCGTGACGCCCCTTGGTCCCTGCGAGGTCTGCGGCCTCCAGCAGGTCCTTGACCGGCTCCAGGCGAAACAGACACCGGTTGTCCTGGTGGGCGACGGCGTCGTCCTCCACCGTGACAAGCTGCTTGCCCACAATCCCGGGGGACACGTGACTCTCGGCTCCGACGACCTGCATGCTCCACGGGCCGAGTTTGTGGCGGCGCTCGCACAGCCTCAACTCGCAGCCGCCGACCCCTCGGCCGCTTTCGGTCTCCGCCCGATCTACGTGCTTGCTTCACAGGCTGAGCGCTCCCAGGGCATCGACCTGGGCCTCAGCTAGCCCATACCGCAGGGAAGGGTGAGCCAGATGAAGCCGGTGCTCCCACTGACGGTGCCGCTGCTGATGGTCGTGCTGAGCACAGTAAGCTGCTCTGCCCAGGACTGGACCGCCAAGCAGGCGCTGGCCGTAGACCCGACGACGCAGGTCCAGCTTCTGCCGAACGGTGACCTGGAGCGAGTGCAGGAGAAGACCTTCGAGGGATGGCGGCCCTGGCAGATTGGCTACGAGGTGGACGATCAAGTCAAGCACGGCGGCCGCTACAGCGCCAAGTGCACCTCGGCCTCCAACGACGAGCAGCGTGGCATGACCTACGTCCTCACGCTCAACCAGAAGACGCCTGCGCCGATCATGGCCGAGCTCTGGAGTAAGGCCGAGCAGGTCACCGGCGGCCAGGACAGCAACTACTCCCTCTACCTGGACCTGGAGTACATGGACGGCACCCCTCTGTGGGGGCAGGTCTCACCCTTCAAGCCCGGAACTCACGACTGGCAGAAGCGCACGGTAGTCGTGACGCCCGCCAAGCCCATCAAGTCCGTCTCCGTGCATGGCATCTTCCGCGGTCGCACCGGCACCGCCTGGTTTGACGACTTCCGCTTCTGGGAGGTCAGGGTGCCCGGCGGCGTGCAGCAGTTCGACAGCGTGACCATCGCCTCCAGTCAGCCACCCACCGGCCCAGGCACTCCGGGAATCCCGGTGCGCCTGTTCTGCCGTGACGTGGCGGCCAAGTCCAGCTTCCTTGGCCCAGAGCAGACCTGGAGCGCCCCGGTGGACGGTGTCTCGACCTTCTCCCACACGATCGAGGCGCTCAAGCTCTCCCTCGCCGCAACCTGGAAGTCGATCGGTCGCGACGCCTATCGTCTCGACCTGACGGTGAAGGACCTCAGCGGCGCTGACCGGGCTCTGACCGTCTACTGCAGCGTACCCGTCGACGCCGTGCTCTGGACCTGGTACGACGATCAGCGCACCCCCAAACCGATCGAGGAAGGTGGCAAGTACTCGAACTACACCTCCGTCCGCGCCGGTGCCAACGGCATGGCTTCGCGCTGGCCGATTGCCTGCGTTGCCGGTCGAACCGAGGCGATGGTCATCGGCGCTCCCCTCGATGTCCCGCGTCTGTGCCGGTTCTCCTATGACGCCGGTTCGCGCGAGCTGTTCGCGGCAGTCGATCTGGGCCTCTCGGCTGCTGTCCGGCGGTACCCTTCGCAGGCATCCATGAGCCTCGTCGTCTACCGCAGCGATCCGCGGTGGGGGTTCCGGTCGGCCCTGCAGCGCTACTACGAGCTCTTCCCTGACTGCTTCACCAAGCGGAACACCAAAGAGGGCATCTGGATGCCCTTCACCGATATCGCCAAGGTCGAGGGCTTCCAGGACTTCGGCTTCCAGTTCCATGAGGGCAACAACAACGTCGCCTTCGACGAGAAGAACGGCATCGACAGCTTCGTCTACGTGGAGCCCGCGAGTCACTGGCTGTCCATGCCCAAGGATATGGAGCGCACCAACGACCGGGCCATCGCGTACCTGAAGGAGAAGGCCTCCAAGGGCGATCTGCAGTCCCAGGCGACCCTTAGCTCGGCCCTGGAGGATCCCGAGGGTGCCTGGTACGGCGGCACCATCACCGCGCCCTGGTGTGACGGAGCACTGTACTACAACAACCCGAGCCCCTTCGTGAAGGGGCTGGACCCGGCAAGTGTCACGCAGTTTGACGTCCGCTGGCGGAGCATCGACGGGGCCTTCAAAGCGGCGGAGAAGCTGCCCGAGAAGGCAGTCCTCGACGGTACCTATGTTGACTCCTTCGAGATGGCGGCGACGCAGCTCAACTACCGACCGAGTCACCTTGCGGAGACCGGCACGCCACTGGTCTACGACACCGACGGCCGCCTGTGCCAGATGGAGATCTTCAACAGCCTCGACTTCGCCGCCGAGCTTGCTCACCGGATGTGGGGAGCGGGGAAGATGACCTTCGCCAACTCCACGCCGGCCAACTTCCCCTGGGGTGGAGCGTGGTTTGACGTGATGGGCACTGAGACGAACTGGTGCCCGGGAGGCAAGTACACGCCGAACGCCGACGCAACGATGAACTACCGCCGGGGCATCTGCTACCAGCGACCGTATCTTCTCCTCATGAACACGGTCTTTGACGACATGAAGCCGGAGTGGATCGAGCTGTACATGAAGCGCTGCGTGGCCTACGCCATCTTCCCGGGCTTCTTCAGCCACAACGCTTCGAGCGATGTGTACTTCAGCCGGCCGCTGCTGTACAACCGCGATCGGTCGCTGTTCCTCAAGTACGTCCCGGTGATCAAGACCCTGAGCGCCGCGGGCTGGCAGCCGATCACCTGGGCGTGGCCGAAGGAGGCGAAGGTGTACCTCGAGCGGTACGGCGATGGCGCCGGTCCTGTGTACCTAACGGTGTTCAACGATTCCCCTCAGGCGGTGACAACGGAACTGAGCATCGACCTCGCGGCCCTGGGAAGGCCGCTGCAGGCAGCAAGCGTCCGCGAACTGTTCTCGGGCAGCGACCTCGCTTACGACGTCAGCGGGAAGTACGCTCGACTGCCAATCAGCCTCGGCCCAGAGGATGTTAAGGTTCTGTTATTGGGCCGATAGGGAACTTGCGGGTGCTGCGCCTTTGTTGTAGCCTTCCGCTCGTTGTGTATGCTCGACCAAGCTTTGCTGCGGGGTCCTGTCTGGTCTTCCGCGGCCGTAGATACCGATGGGAAGCCAGAAGCGAATGACCAACAGCACAACGTGTTGCCGTACTGCCACCACAGGCGACCAGCCCTCCACCACAGCCCCCGGATTCCTGACCCGTTGGGGTTGGCTGGCGGTCGTGCTGGTCGGTCTGGCCATGTACTTCGTGGGGATCTGGAGCTACCACTTCCTCGACCCCGACGAGGGGCGCTATGCCGAGATTCCGCGCGAGATGCTGGAGAGCGGCGATTTCGTCACCCCGCGCCTCAATTACGTAAAATACTTCGAGAAACCGCCATTGATGTACTGGATCACGGCAGGCGCCTTCGCTCTTGCCGGGGAGAAGGAGTGGGCAGGCCGTGCGGTGCCGGCTACTGCGGGGTTCCTGACGCTGCTTCTGGTTATGGGGCTGGGCCGCCGCATGTGGGGGAAACGCGGCGGCGTGATCTCCGGTTGGGTCTACCTCACCAGCGTTCTCCCGCTGGTGATGGCGCGCCTACTGATCATTGATGGGTTGTTCGGTCTCTGTTTGTCCGCCTGCTGGGCCTCGTGGTGGCTGGGAACAGACACGGAAGAGGCCGTCCCCAAGCGACGTTGGTACCTGGCAGCCTGGGCCTGCCTTGCTCTGGCAACCCTGGCCAAGGGTCCAACAGCGATCGCGATGAGCGTGGGCGTGGTTCTGGTATACTGTGGCCTGCGCCGTGACTTCCGTCCCTTGCGCGAGATGGCCTGGGCCTCGGGGCTGCTGCTCTTCGCAGTGATCGCCTTGCCCTGGCATGTGCTGGTCAGCCTGGCGAACCCGGAGTTCCCTTACTACTACATCGTAGTGCAGCATCTGCTCCGCGCTGCCGGCCAGGAGCATATCAAACCGGCGTGGTACTTCTTCGTCATCACGCCCCTGGGGATGTGGGGCTGGGCGCTCATCGCCCTGCCTGTGTTCTGGGCCGCCTTGCGGAAGTCCCTGACCCTGTGGCGCCGCCCTGTGACGACCGAAGCACAGGACGCCGACACACAGCGAACCGACCGCGAGCACTCGGCCGTGACCTTCCTGGTCGTCTGGGCGCTGGGGGTCGTCGTCTTCTTCAGCCTGAGCCGGTGCAAGCTGGTGCCCTACATGCAGCCGGCGTACCCGGCCCTGGCCCTGCTAATCGGTTGGTACCTGACACGTGGTGTCAGGGCCGTAACAGCAGTAAGGGTCGCTGCAGCGGTGACCGGACTGATGTTCTTGTGCCTGGGAATAGCCGCACCCTTCCTGGCCGCCGACCAGGATGTCGTACCGGCAGCCAGCTTCATGCCTCTTGCATACGGGCTTGCCGCGGGCATGGTGATCAGCGCCCTTGCGCTCTTTGTCAGCTCCTTCCGGGGCCGGTGGCTGACCTTCACGCCCGGTCTGGTACTTGCGCTGATAGTGCCTTTCCTGGTCGCCAACATCCCGCTCTTTGCCCAGTACAAGCGCGTCGGTGCTATACTTGACGGGATGCCGCAACCCATGCCCGCCGATGTGCGGATCGCCGAGTGGAACAGCTACGACCAGAGTCTGAGCTTCTACCTGCACCGCCGCGTCGCCCTGATCGGCACACGGGACGAGCTGAAGTTCGGCAGCGAGATCGGCGACAACCGAGAGTACTTCCTGGAGGGCCCTGAAGACCTCCCGGCCCTGTCCAGCAAGGGGCCCTTGCTGCTGCTTGTGATACCGCGCGACTGGAGCACCGCCAGAACCTGGGAGGAGTTCCAGGTGGCGGCCGCCAACAGCAGCAACATCATGCTCGGGAACCGGGCCTTCTTCGAGCGCACCAAACTGCGGCCCTGGCCGCACGAAGCCGTCACCAAGTCGCCGCTGCTCTTGATGCCGCAGCCGCAGGGCAGCGCTACTACACCTCTACCTGCACGATAGGGAGATGCTCCTTCGTGGGTGAATCACCAAAGCAGCCGCTACGAGACGAGGTCCTGCCCTTCAGCCGCCCGCGCATTGGGGATGAGGAGGTTGACGAGGTCGTAGCGGCCCTGCGTTCGGGCTGGCTGACCACCGGGCCACGAGTCGATGCCTTCGAAGCCGCCCTGGGCGAGTACTTCGGAGCGGGCACCGAGGTCGTCTCGGTAAACTCCGGAACGGCGGCTTTGCATCTCGCCAATCTGGCCACCGGCATCGGCCCCGGCGACGAGGTCCTTACGACCCCGCTCACCTGGGCCGCGACCTCGAACATGCTGCTCCTCGTGGGCGCCAAGCCCGTGTTCGTCGACATCGATCGTGACACCCTGAACATGGATGTCGCTCTGCTGGAGGCCGCGATCACCGAGCGCACGAAGGCGATTCTGCCCGTGCACTTCGCCGGCCTGTGCTGCGACATGGTCCCCATGATGCAAGTGGCGCGCGACCACAACCTCTTCATCATCGAGGACGCGGCACACTGCTTCGGGTCGACCTGCCCCGCGGGAGTTGCCGGGATGATCGGCCGGGCAGGCTGTCTGAGCTTCCATCCCAGCAAGCCCATCACCACCGGCGAGGGCGGCGCGCTCCTCACCCGTGACCCGGAGGTGGCGGAACGTGCCCGACTGCTGCGCTTCCACGGCGTGACCCGTGGCGCACGAGCACGGATGTCGGGCACGGCTGAGTATGAGGTGGAGGCGGTCGGGTTCAAGTACAACATGCTCGACATGCAGGCCGCGATCGGGCTTCACCAGATCAAGCGTGCCGCCCAGACGCGCCAACGACGCTCGGAACTTGCCGCCCTCTACCGCAGTCTGATGGCAGACCTGGACGGGGACGTGCTGTTCCTCCCGGCGAATCCACCGGCTGACTGGCAACATTCCTGGCACTTGTATGTCATAAGACTGAACCTCGATCGTGTAACGCTGGACCGGCCGGCTTTCCGGCAGGCCTTGCGCGACCGTAACATCGCCACAGGTCTGCACTACCGCAGCCTGCACGTCGAGCCGCTCTACCAGCGCGAGCTCGGATGCAAGACCGAGGACTACCCCAACGCAGCCTGGGCTTCCGACCGCGTTGTGAGTCTGCCGCTGTTCGCTGACATGACCGACGAAGATGCCGTGTATGTCGCCAACGCAGTTCGTGAGGTGCTCGATGGGAACCGCCGCTGACCGGCCTGCAATCACGCTCCTGGTGCCGGTCTACAACGAAGAGGACGCGCTCCCCAGCTTCTTTGAGGCCCTGGAGGCTGCTGCGTCCGGGCTACCCAAGCCGCTGGAGTACGTCTTCGTCAACGACGGCAGCATGGACCGATCCTTGTCCATGCTCCACGAGTTCCGCAGCGCGCAGGCAACCGTCAAGGTGGTCGAGCTGACCGGAAACTTCGGCCAGCACGCCGCGATCATGGCAGGCTTCCAGGAGGCACAGGGGGAGATCGTCGTCACCCTGGATGCCGACTTGCAGAACCCGCCTTCCGAGATACACAAGCTCGTCGACAAGGTCCGCGAGGGCTACGACGTGGTGGCCGGCTGGCGTGTGAACCGCCAGGATCCACTGACGCGACGTACTGCCTCCTGGATGATGAACAAGGTCGTGGGCACCACCACCGGGCATCACCTGCACGACTACGGCTGCATGCTCCGAGCCTACTCGCGGCAGGTCGTGGACTGCGTCAACCAGTGCCCGGAGCGGCACCTGTACGTTCCGGTACTGGCCAACTCCTTCGCACGTAGGGTCACCGAAGTCGGCGTCGAGCACTCTGAGCGCGAGATGGGGCAGACCAAGTACTCCTGGGGCAAGCTGTGGCGACTGAACTTCGACCTGGTCACCGGCATCAGCACTCTGCCGCTGCACTGGGTGAGCTTCGGGGGCCTGGTGATCTCCCTGTTCGGCCTGACCTTCGGCATCTTCCTTCTGGTCCGCCGCTTCATAGTGGGCGCCGAGGTCGAGGGCGTGTTCACCCTCTTCGGGCTGCTGTTCTTCCTGGTCGGCGTTCAGATCTTCGCCATAGGGCTGATCGGCGAGTATCTCACCAGGATCTACGATCAGGTCCGTGGTCGGCCGCGCTATCTGGTGCGAGAGGTCACGACTTCTGATCCCCAGACGTCCTAGTGGGGCTGGGCGTCTGTCGCACTCCCTTTGGGTTCACAGCCTGGCAGTACCTGCACATGGAGCGTGCCACTCGTGAGGATCGCCTGCCTGACCTACCAGCTCATCGGCCATGCCGCACTCAGCTACCTGCTGGAAGAGACGGAGGACGAGGTCGTCGGCGTCTTCACCCACGAGGATAGCCCGGGGGAGGAGATCTGGTGGCCGTCGGTGGCCGAGTTGGCTGCCGGTCACGGGGTCGAGGTGCTCACTCCCGAGAACCTCAATGCACCCGAGTGGGTAGAGCGTCTGCGGCAGATGAAGCCGGACATCATCGTGAGCGCCTGGTACCGCAACCTGGTGAAGCAGCCGATTCTGGACATCCCGCCCCTCGGGGCGTACAACCTGCACGGTTCGCTGTTGCCGCTCTACCGGGGACGCGCCCCTGTGAACTGGGTTTTGGTCAACGGTGAGCAGGAGACTGGGATGACCCTGCACCAGATGACGGTGCGGGCCGATGCCGGCGACATCGTGGGGCAGGCAGTAGTCCCGGTTGAGCTGGATGACACCGCGGCGACGCTTTACGAGCGCCTGGCAGCAACCGGCAAGGACGTTCTGCGAGCCGCCTGGCCCCTGCTCCGAGAGGGGAAGGCGCCACGGCGGGTGCAGGACGTGGCGAAGGCGACCTACGTGGGCCGTCGCACGCCCGCCGACGGAGAGTTCGCTTGGGACTGGCCGGCACGGCAGATCCACAATCTGGTCCGAGCAGTAACGCACCCGTACCCGGGCGCCTTTGTAGAGGGGCCCAGGGGTCGCGTGTTTGTCTGGCAGTCGCATCCGGTGCCGGGTCTGCTGTTTCCGAACCCGCCGGCTCCCGGGTCGGTCTGTCGTTGGTCACCCGCGGGTCTGGAGGTCGCAACCAGCGAGGGTAACCTGCTGGTCACCCGCCTCCAGAGGCAGGGGGAGGAAGAGCTGGACGCAGAGGCGTACGTACAGCGGTACGGCGTCGAGGTCGGAGACATTATCTAGGCTACGACACGAGCAGCATCGGAGGAGAACCAATGAAAGTTCTGGTTACGGGCGGTGCGGGGTTCTTGGGTTCGCATCTTTGCGACAAGTTCCTGGCCAGGGGCGATCAGGTCATCTGCATGGACCTCGGCTCCATCCACAAGGTCCAGCACAACTTCAGCAACCCGCGCTTCACTTACGTTCATGACACGATCCTCAACGAGCCGATGGTCGATTCCCTGGTGGCGCAGGCCGACGTCGTCTACCACATGGCTGCAGTTGTGGGCGTCGAGCACTACGTCGCCGACCCCTACAATGTGCTGAACGTCAATGTGAACGGCACCCAGGTCATCCTCCGCTCGGCCTACAAACATGGCAAGAAGCTCGTCTTCACCAGCACCAGCGAAGTCTATGGCCGAAACCCCAAGGTGCCCTGGTCCGAGGACGACGACCGTGTTCTGGGCTCGACCCGCATCGACCGCTGGTGCTACTCGACCTCCAAGGCGGTCGGCGAGCACTTCTGCTTCGCCTACCACAAGATGGGGCTGCCCGTCGTCGTGGTCCGCTACTTCAACGTCTATGGCCCGCGTCTGGACGCTCTCGACCGCGGCCGCGTAGTGACGATCTTCCTGGGACAGGCCCTGCGGAATCGTCCTGTGACCGTCGTCGGCGACGGGCTCCAGACGCGCTGCTTCACTTACATCGATGACGCCATGCATGCCACCCTTGAGGCCGGGCTTCGCGACGAAGCAGTCGGCGAGATCATCAACATCGGTTCCGACGTTGAGTGGAACATGAAGACGCTGGCCGAGATGGTCGTCCGCCTGTCCGGCTCACAGTCGGAAATCGTGTACGTTCCGCAGGAGCAGATCTACGGCAAGAGCTATGAGGACGTGCCCCGGCGCATCCCCGACGTCCGCAAGATGCGGGAGATGCTGGGCATCACCGCCGAGACGCCCCTCGAGGAGGGCCTGAAGGCCACCGTCAAGTACTTCAAGGATCAGCTTGCCTCCGGTGGCGAGTAGCGCTCCGGCCTGAACCTGGCCCACAACCGAACGGAATCCACCATGAGCCTCTCCGCAAAGACCGTCTGCTTGAAGGTGGATGTGGACACCCTCGAGGGCTACCTCGAGGGTGTCCCGCGTCTACTGGACATCATGGAGCGCGTCGGAGTGCCGGCGACCTACTGTGTTGCCATGGGTCCCGATCGCTCCGGCCTCGCCGTGCGTCGCGTGCTGATTCGCCGCGGGTTCCTCGGCAAGATGCTCCGCACCCGTGGAGCCATCAAGTACGGCATGAAGACCATGCTGTACGGTACGCTCCTACCCGCTCCCCGGATTGCAGCCCACAAACCTGAGCTGCTGCAGCGGATTGCCGACGCCGGCCATGAGGTCATCCCGCATGGCTGGGACCATATCAACTGGCATGACTTCCTGCTCAAGTGGCGGCCGGAGAAGGTCCAGGAGCAGCTTGCCCTGGCCTGCGAGGAGTGGGAGCGCTACCTACCGGGCAAGTGCGAGGCTTTCGCTTCTCCCGGTTGGCAAGCGAATGAGACCAGTGTGCTTGCGCAGGAGGCACGAGGCCTGCGATACGCTGCCGATACGCGCGGTGCGACGCCCTTCTTCCCGTTGGTCGAAGGGCGTCGCGCGAAGGTACTGCAGATCCCCACCACACTGCCGACCCTGGACGAGCTGATTGGGCTACCCGAGGTTCCCCTCGACGAGGAGGGCATGCTGAAGCATGTTCAGGGCCTGTTCGCGACTCCTCCGGCCCTGAGTGGCGAGGCCGGCCTTCGCGCAGAGGAGTGGTCCGGGCTGCACATCTTCACCCTCCACACCGAGGTTGAGGGACGGACCTGGGCCACGTGGTTTGAGCGGTTGCTGCGCTCTCTGCAGGAGGACGGCTGCGAGTTTGTGACTCTCGGTGCCCTGGCCGACCGCATGTGTCAGTCGGGAGCAGCTCGCACGGCGTCCCTTCATCAGGGAACGCTCCCCGGCCGGGGTGGGACTGTGTCCTGCCAGGCAATGGGGGAGTAGACAGCGGGCAGTTCGGGGCTAGTGTGGCGCGCACCGCCGGTGCGTGCCTTGATACGTGCAGGGACCAGGTGCTATAATGCCAGCCTAAAATCCAAAGTCAAAGGGCGGCGTAACAATGTCCGGACATTCGAAATGGGCCAACCGCGTCCACCGAAAGACGCGGCAGGATGCCAAGCGCAGCAATCTATTCAGCAAGTTGTCCCGGGAGATCATCGTAGCGGCGAAGGAAGGCGGAGGAAGCCCGGACACCAACATCCGACTGCGCTATGCAATCGATGCGGCCCGTGCCGAGTCCATGCCAAATGACAACATTGACAACGCCATCAAGCGAGGGATGGGTGAACTCGAGGGCGTTGTCTACGAGCCCGTAACCTACGAGTGCCATGGCCCGGCAGGCGTCGCGATCATGATCACCTGCCTCACCGACAACCGGCAGCGCACCGTCGCCGAGTTGCGCAACCTTCTCAGGAAGCGCGACGGCGCCCTGGGCGAGCCGGGCTCTGTGGCCTGGGCTTTCGAGACGAAGGGCGCCATCATCGTGCGCCGCGACGTCACCGATGAGGACACGCTCTTCATGGCCGCCGCCGACGCCGGCGCTGAGGATGTTCTGACCGATGACCCCGAGGTGTTCGAGGTCCGCACGCCGCCGAACGTCTTCGCGCAGGTTCTGGACGCCGTCAAGGAAGCGGGCATCGAGTACCAGCGCGCTGAGCTGACCATGATCCCCACCTCCACGACGCCGGTTCCCGACGAGCAGGCGCCCAAGCTGTTCGCACTCCTTGAGGAGATTGAAGACCACGACGACGTGCAGAAGGTCTTCGCGAACTTCGAGGTCTCCGACGAGGTCATGGAGAAACTGGCAGCGGAGTAGGTCTTCTGCCTGCAGGACCGGCACAGGAACGGGATCCCTCGGGGGAGGCCCGTTCTTTTGTGATGGGACCTAGTGAGGCGCCCTGTCCCCGAGGCAGAGCGCATCGAGCAAGGAGTTAGCAATGGTTGACCTCACCACGGATTTCTGCGGCATCAAGCTCCGCAACCCGATCGTTGCGGCCCCGGCCGGTATCACGGAGAGCGCCGACCGCCTCAAGCGCTGCGATGATGCGGGCTGTGGCGCCGCAGTCATCAAGAGCTACTTCCAGTATGAGCCTGCACGTCACTCCCCGAGCCCGCGGTTCCGGGTGCTTCGCCACCAGATGGGACGGCACCGGACCTTCGCCCTGTACTCCTACGAGCAGGCGAACGTCTACGGGCTGGACGAGTTTGGCGAGCAGATCCGCACCGCCACCGAGCAGTGCGAGATGCCCATCTTCTCCAGCATCAACTGCAACACTCCGGACCGCTGGGAGGAGAGCGCACGGGTGTCGGAGCAAGCCGGTGCCAAAGCCATTGAGCTGAACGTGTCATGCCCTCACGGCACCCACATCATGGCCCACTGCGCGATGCTCGACACCATGGTTGAAGCGGTCGAGGCGGCCAAGAGGGGTGCCCCGAACACCCCGATCATCCCTAAGGTGACCGGACAACTGGACAACCCCGGCGGCGTCGTCCGTGGCATTGCTGAGAGGGGCGCCGACGGAGTGGTGATGTTCAACCGCTTCACCGGGCTAGATATCGACCTGGAGAGCGAGACGCCGGTGATGCACGGCGGCTACGCAGGGCATGGTGGCCCCTTCGCCATCCACTACGTACTGCGGTGGATCTCCGAGACCTACCCGGGGCTGCCGGTCCCGATCGCGGGCAGCGGAGGAGTCACCAACGGGGGAGACGTGGCCAAGTACATCCTCGCCGGGGCGACGACCGTCCAGGTGTGCACGGCGATCGTGATGGAAGGCTACGAGGTAGTGGGCAAGATCCTGGGTGGGTTCACGGAATGGATGGAGCGGAAAGGCCACAGCGACCTTGCTGCAATCCGAGGAAGCGTGTGCGGCAAGATCAAGGGCAATGATGACGTGCAGCGCGAACAGGTCTGTGCCGCCCAGATTGACGCCGAGAAGTGCGTGAACTGCGGGCTGTGCGGCCGAGTGTGCATCTACGGAGCGGCCAGGCCGGCCGGGAAGGTCCATACGGTCGCGCGGGAGACCTGCGTGGGCTGCGGGCTGTGCGCAGAGCTGTGCCCTGCCTCGGCCATTGCGATGACTGAACTCGCAGAGCCTCGGGGGTTTACCCTTGGGGTGAAGTAGCGGGACGCGTGTGGTCAACTGAGGACTGAGACGAGGGGCGCGGCGATATGCCGCGCCCCTTTTCGTGTCTGGAGGAGGGCCACCCTGAGCGCGTGGCCCGGGTCCTGAGGGTCATCGTTTCCCGAGCACCTCGGCTACGGCCTCAAGCAAGGCGTTGCGGCTCACAGGCTTGTCGAGGAAGCGGGCGGCTCCGAGTTCCACCAGTTCCCTGGCGGTGCCGCTGTCGTTCATCCCCGTCATGATGATGACTGGGGGAGGTGCCGCGAGCTTCCCGGCTTCTGCGAGGATCTCACGCCCTCCGCCACCGGGCAGCAGGAGGTCGGAGAGCACCAGGTCGAAGCGGGCGCTCTGGAGCTTCGCCACGGCCTCGGCGGTGGTCATCGCCATCGTCACATTGTGGCCCTCGTGGGCCAGGATGGCGCCGAACAGCACGACCAAGTCTTCGTCATCCTCAGCCAGCAGGATTGCCCGCGACGGCTGCGAGGGGTGCTCAACCTTACCGCCCGGTTGCGCCTGCGACTCTGGGGCTTCGGCCGACGACGACCGAGCCTTGTAGGCCGGGAAGCAGAGGCTGAAGGTGGTGCCGCTCCCCAGGCTGCTTCGCACCTCCATCGTACCGGCGTGGGCAGCAACGATGCGCTGCGACACAGAGAGCCCCAGGCCGGTGCCTCCACGCTGGCCCTGCGCGGGGTCTCCCTTGGTAGTGAAGAAGGGCTCGAAGATCCGTGCCAGATTGTCCGGTGCGATGCCGCAGCCGGTGTCGGCCACCGTCACGCAGACCCAGTCTGAGCCGCCCTTCCGCAGTGGCTCCGTTCCAACGGTCAGCGTGCCTTCAGCCTTGGCTCTCCCGTTGGTGCACATGGCGTCGCAGGCGTTGATGATCAGGTTCAGGAAGACCTGTCCCAGTTGCCCACCATCTGCGCAGATGCGCTCGCCCTCCGTCTGATAGGTCCGACGGACGATGACGTTGGTCTTGTGGAGGCGACCGGCGGCGAGGGAGATCGCAGCCTCCATGACCTGCTCTACGTAGATGGGCTCCTGGGAGGGCTCACTCGGTTTGCCGAAGGCCAGCAGGCTTCGGCAGACCTCTGCTCCGTGAGCACAGGCGCGGGTGATGAACTCCGGCAGGTCGCCGGCAGAGGTGTCGGCGGCGAGGTCTGCCTTTGCCATCATGCCGGCCAGCAGGTTGTTGAACTCGTGCGCTACGCCGGCAGCAACCTGGCCAAGCGTCGCCAGTCGGTGGGTTTCCTCCGCTCGCTTGAGGTCGGTCACGTCGTGCATGGAGGTCACGACCTGTACAACCTGGCCGTTCTCAAACACAGGGGCTTTGGTCGTCTCGAGGGTCAGGACGCTGTCTCCCAGGTGCACGGATTCCACAGTGGTCTGCTTCCTACCGGTGACGAGCAACTCCTCGTAGCTGTTCACCATCTCCGATGGGAAGTCGGGGAAGGCAACCGAGACTGGCAGCCCGGTCACATCTTCTGGTCTGCCGGCCCGGCGAAGCGCCTCGCGCAGGCTCCGGTTGGCCACGAGGACCTTGAGGTCGCCGTCTACGACGAACATCCACGCCTGCACGGCGTCAAGGGCCGTCCGGTACAGCGCCTCGGAGCGTCGCAAGGCGTTCTCAGACCGCTTGAGCGCGGTGATGTTGCGGCTGATCGTGGCCACGCCGGCGATGCTGCCGTCTGGGCCATGGACGGGGCTGCGGTTATCAGAAAACCACTCTTCCTCGCCCTGCCAGGTGACGCTGGTCTCGAAGGTCATGGTCCGGCCGGTCTCGACGACCTGGCGCAGCTGCCGGAGCATCTCCTCGGACTGTTCCGGTGGGAAGAAGGCACCGATCTCCGTCCCCGCCACTGCATCGCGCGGGACTCCGTACCGGGACGGCCCGTTATAGTAGACTATCTGTCCCTCTGCGTCGCTGAGGAGCACGATGTCATCGGTGCTTTCCAGCACTACCCGCAAGCGTTCCTCGCTCTGCTGAAGCTCGCCCTCGGCACGCTTGAGGTCGGAGACGTCGCGAGACACCCCCACGACAGAGGTTGCCGTCCCCGACGCATCCTTGACCGGCACCAGGCAAGTGTCCAACCAAAGCTCGCAGTCGCCGACGGTCACCGGGCTTGTCACTCGGTACATCTCACCCGTCTGGCGCACGCGTTCAAGAGACGCGTTCTGATGCTCGTAGGCCTCCGCGGGGAAGAGATCGGAAGGCATCCTGCCGACGATCTCGGCGAGGGAGAGGCCGAGGAGGCCTCTCGCATGGCGATTGGCGTACTCGATACGGTTGTTCCTGTCCAGGGCGAAGACGAAGTCGGGTGACGCCTCAACCATCACCTGGAACCGCCGAGTGATCTCCCGGGGTACGCACAGCAGGTTCCCCTCGCCATCGATGGTGAGGGCCGTCACTGTTGCCCCGAGCCTGTATCCCTCCCAGGACAGGGGCGCGACGCGGATCAGCCCGCCACAACCGCCTGAGAGTTGCGTCTGTAGGTTGGCGGGGGCCTCCCACGCTCTCCCTTGGCGGCAGGCTACCACGACGGCGTCGATCACTGCCGGGTCTTCGCCTGCGACCACCGGCAGCACGTCTCGCACCGGCTGCCCCAGGCACTCGGAAGTGGCGTTGGGTAGCACGCGCTCAAGATATGGGCTTACGAACATAACCGTGCCTTCGGGATCTACAGCCAGTGCAGCATCCCGTACCTGTCTGGACACGGACTTGAAAGCGCTGATCAGATCCATAGCTATGGAACTCCGAGTTGACATCGTTCTCCATCGACTGGTCCTTAACGGAAGCCGACTATACTACTCCCGCGAGGCGAGGGCAACCTCTGCTGCGATCCCTGGAGGGCCAGAGCGGGCAATCGGCCTCACCAGTTCAACCCTCGAAACTGAACCTGTCGTCGAAGCGTGCCTGACAGTAGCCTGATAGTGCATCCTGAGGCGCTTGCCGAAGCAACTCAGCAAGGTCTTCGGGCAGGTCGAGGTCCAACTGTAGCCCGGGACGCCTGACGACTTCGACACACAGGTCGTGCCCGAGGGCCTGGTCTCGATGGGTGTGGAAGCTACCTGGACCGACGGCCTCCCCGAAGGCATAGGGGAACACTTCGGGCTCGTTCACAAGCAACGCA
Organism: Armatimonadia bacterium; assembly: GCA_039679385.1. Classification (NCBI taxonomy): domain Bacteria; kingdom Bacillati; phylum Armatimonadota; class Armatimonadia; species Armatimonadia bacterium. The sequence continues at coordinate 16,629 of JBDKVB010000005.1, forward strand.
TTCGTCCCTCGCTCCCGTCCATCCGGCGCCAGGACCAGGTCAGCGCAGCGGTTCCAGGCCTCCACCAGCGCCTCCAGGTCCTCGACGGTGACCAGCGGCAGGTCGGAAGAGACGAACAGCATGGCGCTGCGCCCGGCGATCCTCGGGTCACGAGCGGCCGCCATCACATCACGCCGCATTCCCGCTTCGCCACCCGCAATCAGGGTCGCGCCATACTCGCCGGCCAGCGGTTCCAGTTCGGGTGGCGCACACAGGAGCCGCTGCGTCACCCCCTGGAGTTCATAGCATACCCCAAGGACGTGGCGCAGCATCATCAGCGACAGCGCTTGCCGTGCCTCACGCGACAGGACGGACCGCAGTCGCGTCTTGGTGCGCTGCAAGCTCTTGTGGGGCACCAGAACCACGAGTTCCGCCCGCTGTCCCAGTCTCATCGCCGACAGATTCCCCGCTGACCGCACCTCGTCCTGCCCGGGTCTCTCCGCTTGCGACGGTTCAGGGCCTGTGCGGCCTTCGCTGTGCTATACTGGGCGCCATGCCTGAAGTGCAGATTCGTGAGTGCCAGACTTACGAGCGTCCCCTTGTGTCGCAGGCGGTGCGCTCGTGCTTTGACGCTCTGGCGTCAGCGTCCCAGTTGCTCCGTCGCGGGGCCCGGGTGCTCGTGAAGCCCAACGTGATCAATGCACGACCGCCAGAGCGTGCGGTATGCACCCATCCTGAGGTCGTCCGAGCAGTGGCCGAGATTGCCCTGGAGGCCGGCTGTGAGGTGCTGGTCGCCGATGAGCCGGGCTACGCGCTCACCGGGGTGCCGGAGTTGGTCTTCCAGTCCTCCGGGATCGCCCAGGGATGCGAGGGCCTGCCGGTGGAGTTCGACATGCTCAAGCGGGGCGGCTACCGCACAGTGACGGTCCCGCACCCGCTGCAGCTCGAGACCGTCTCCATTGCCCGGCGAGCCCTCGACGCCGACGTGGTCATCAACCTCGCCAAGTGCAAGACCCATCCCCAGACGCTGCTGACGGGTGCGGTCAAGAACATGTTCGGCACCGTGGCCCCGCGGGAGCGCATCCAGGTCCACACCCTGGGGACCTTCAAGGCCCTGGGCGAGGCCCTGGCTGACACCTTCTCGGGCTGCGTACCCCACCTCAACGTCATGGACGCCGTGATCGGCATGGAGGGCAAGGGCCCAAGCCATGGCGTACCGCGTCCCCTGGGGCTGATCTGTGCCTCTGAAGACGCCGTGGCCCTCGATGCGGTGATGGAACACATCACAGGTTTCGCACCGGGTGAGGTGCGTACCACGACCGCCGCAGCCGAGAAGGGCCTCGGGGAAGCTGACCTCTCCCGCATCCAGGTTCGGGGCGCTGACCTGGCCTCGCTGCGGCACCCTCTGAAGCGAGCGCCCGGCGGGATTCGTCACGGCTTCCCAGGCTGGATGGGTCACCTCATCCGCGACATGATCTGGGTGCGTCCGCTGGTCGACCCGAAGGTCTGCATCCGCTGCGGAGCCTGCGCCGGTATCTGTCCGGCCCATGCGGTGACCGTGGAGGACTTCGCGGTGATCGACTACCACAAGTGTCTCGAGTGCTTCTGCTGCCAGGAGGTGTGCCCGGTCGGGGCTATCGATACCCGTCGCAGTTGGCTGGCCAGGCGGATCATCGGGCGGCCCGCAGATCGCCACTGAGACAGCTCCTCGCCCAAGGGTCCCTGGTTCTTGTGGGGCTGTCCTGGATGCGCTAAAATGTGCGCCACGATGTCGTTCTGACGAACGGGAAAGGGGGCGATACGCGACGTGACGACTCGCGTAGCCCACCCTGGTAAGCTCTTCGTCGTGGAGGGGATTGATGGGTCCGGCAAGAGCACGCAGATCTCGCTCTTGTACAAGTGGCTCATCGCCCAGAAGTACTCGGTGTTTTTCTCCGAATGGAACTCGTCGGCGCTGGTGAAACGCACCACTTCGCGTGGCAAGCGCAAGCGCCTGCTGACACCCACAACCTTCAGCCTCATCCATGCGACAGACTTCGCCGACCGCACCGAGCAGAACATCTTGCCGCCGCTGAAGGCGGGCGCGGTCGTCCTGGCCGACCGCTACATCTACACGGCCTTCGCGCGAGACGTTGCGCGTGGCTGTCATCCCGAGTGGGTCCGCGAGCTGTATTCCTTTGCCGTCCAGCCGACCATCGCCTTCTACTTCCGCGTGCCCCTGGAGGTGGCGCTGCAGCGAATCCTCTCGGGACGACCGGAGCTGAAGTGGTATGAGGCCGGTCTGGACCTGGGGCTGGCCGATGACCCCTACGAGAGCTTCCGGCTTTTCCAGGCGCGCATCCTCGAGCAGTACGAGAGCATGGTACCGGAGTTCGGCCTGCATGTGATCGATGCGACCTTGCCGATCGCCCAGCAGCAGGAGCAGGTGCGAGAGGCCGTGAAGCCGTATCTCGAGGCAGTGCTGATGCAGCCGGATACGGGCCAGAGGGTCGAGGCTTCTGTGGTGGGAGGTGAGCACTGATGGCGCCGCTTCGAAGCTACTGGCACCCGCTTCCGGGTGCTCCAACCGAGGATGTACCGGGCAAGCTGATCGTGCTGGAAGGCACTGACGGCGTCGGCCGCAGCACCCAGATCGAGATGCTCAAGCGGTGGCTGGAGAGCCTGGGCCTGGCGGTCTTCGATACGGGTCTGACGCGGTCCAACCTGGCCGGTCGAGACCTCCAGAGCGCCAAAGAGGGCCACACGATGGGTGCGGTGACCCAGGCGTTGTACTACGCCACCGACTTCGCCGACCGTCTCGAGAACGAGATGGTCCCGGCCCTGCGGGCAGGCTACATCGTACTCACCGACCGCTACATCTACTCTCTGATCGCGCGAGCGGTAGTGCGGGGCGCGGATCCTGCGTGGATGAAGCATGTCTACGGGCTCGCGGTCGTTCCCGACCTGGTCCTGTACCTACAGGCCGATCTGCCGACACTTGTGCCGCGGGTTCTGGCCCGGGGAGGCTTCGACTACTGGGAATCCGGCGCGGACTACATCCATGCAGAGAGCCGCTACGACTGCTTCGTCCAGCACCAGCAGGCGCTCCTGAAGGCCTTTGAAACGATGTCCGAGCAGTACGGCTTTGTGGTGGTGGATGCGAACCGACCAGTGCGGGTTGTCTTCCAGGACCTGCGGGCGCATATCGTCCGGCTAGTGGAGGGAATGACCCCGCCCGAATCGGGGCTTGAGGGGATCCCGGAGGACATTCCGACTCCGCGTCCGCTGGAGACTGAGCGGTCCTCGCGCAGCATCGCCGACATCATTGCCGACCTTCTCGGTGCGCTGAAGGACGAATGAGCCGACTGCTCCTGTAGCCAGGGATGGGGCGCTTTCGAGAACTGACCGCGGGCTGAGGGCCGGCGGTCAGTCGGTTCTACGGCTGACCATCTCCCCGCGAGCGGCGAAGCGAAGGAGCAGAGTGCTGATGCGGCAAGGCAAGGTGTTGTGGTACACGTGTCCCCGGGGGAAGCTTGCTGAGGCCCGAAGCCGCTGCACGGTTCGGCAGGTCCTGGCAGCCTGCGTACTCTCGCTCGTGACGGGCGCAGTCACAACCTGTGCCGCGACGCCGGACTGGGTCCGGTTCGGTGACGAGGTCAGCGAGCAGGCGCACCAAGTCGTCGCGCCGAGCACGAGGGTTGACAAGGGCGGCCTGGAGCAGCCCTGCCGTCGGATTGCCGCGGGCGGCTCCCTCACTTTCCAGCTGCGCTGCGACCCAGCCGAGCAGAACTATCTCACGGTGAAGCTGTGGGGCTCGGACACCCAGGTAGCAACGCTCTTCGTCTTCGACGGCGACAAGCGTCTCGGCGCCTACGGCGACGCTTGGCCGGAGCTTGACCTCGGAACCGGCGAAGCCGCCTTCCCCGGTCGTTTCTACTACGCCACCTACACCCTTCCCCGCGACATGACGCAGGGGAAGGACCACGTCACGGTCAAGATCGGCGCCGTCGGCAGCCTCAGCCCCTATGCGCCGAACCCCGCGGACCGTGAGCGACCCCAGACGGGCCTCACCCGGGGTATCTACCGTGCCTACTGTCATGTTGACCCCTGGTTTGAGCCGGGCGCCGAGGAGACACAGGGCGTACCTCCGATCGTCCTGCACAGGCTGATTCCGGCCGGTTCACCCGACCTGCCGGCATATCAACAGCAGGTCGATGGGGCGGTCACGGCGATGCTGCGGTGGCAGCTCTACGGCGCGGAGTGGGATGCCCTGGTTGCCCGTGGCGATGCGCCGGGATCGATCACCGGGGCCATGCTGCGTCCGGTCCGCCTGGAGAAGAAGACCGAGCAGCAGTGGAAGGATCTGGCCGCGTCGCGGGGCGGTGACGGCAACGCGGTCGCCATGAACGCGCTGACGGTCTACGCTGCTGCCTACGGGGCGCCGTGGTCTCGGTACTATCACGACGCGAGCCTCCTGGAACGCATCGCCAAAGGGTTGGACTACGCGTGCAGGGCCCAGAGCAGCATCGGCGGGTTCGTTGCGAAGGCCTGGGTCGGTGGCCCTGAGCGCAAGTTGGCCGGAAGCTGCCTGGAGGGCTTCGGCACCTCCGCCCTGGGACAGTGCCTGGTGCTGGTCGGGCCTGAGCTGGCTGCGGGCGGCTTTGTGGATAAGGCCTGCGACGACGACGGCGACCCTGGTAGTCCTGAGATCAGCCGACGACAGGCCTGGGCGCAGATGCTGGCCAAGCACCGCGACTTCCTTGCGGGTCCCTATGGCCGGGGGCACGCGACCAATCAGGACATGGCCCAGATGGGCGCGTTGTGGCTGGCCAACGAGGCAATCCGCTTCCTGGAGCCCGACAAGGCCTGGCCACGGGACAGGGCGCTCTCCTACGTCTACTCAGCGGCCGGGATCGCGAAGGACGTTCTCGGAGGCTACTGGGTGACCCGCAAGGGTCTGTGTCTGGAGCCCTGGGGAACGCTCGGGGGCGGCTACTGCGGAAACTATGGTGCGAACTGCGTGCGGGAGCTGTGCCGTCTGGCGGCGATGACCGGCGACGCGCAGGTGCGACAGAAGGCAGTGGACGCCGTCGGAGCCTTCGCGCCTTTCGTGTTCCCCTCGACCGACGACGCGGGCTTCGCCTGTATGCGCAAGGAAGACATTGTCAACACGCGGAACACCCACTGGCCCTGCGCCATCAACTACGGCGGCGATTGGATCGCGGCAGGGGCCTTCCATGATCCGGTGGCTCTGCGGTCGGTCCAGCTATACCTTGAGCACGGCAACCTGTTCGGCGTTCTACCGGAGTCCAACGCCCACTTCGCCGACTCGGTGACCCAGGCAGTGCTGACCATGGCGCAGCTTCAGGAGGCACTGAAGCAGCCTCTCAGTGCCTGCCGGTTCCCGATGGAGGAGGGGCTGCCCGACTTCGCGTGGGTCGATGAGCAGGCCGGCACTGCTGCGGTCAAGCACGGGGAGGCGCGGCTGTACCTGGCGTTGAACTGGCGCCGAGGCTTCCGTGACGGCAAGCGCGATCCGGAGCATGCCTGGGTGAACAACATCGCCCGCCTCCACTACACGACGCCTACGATCGACAGGATCGCAACGATTGCCATGGAAAGCCCCTACGGTTTCGGCAAGCTGTACCTGTGCAGCTATGGGCCCTACTGGGTCGCCATGAACCTGTCCGAGGATACCGGCTACACGGTGCGTCCGCCGAAGGGAGCTGCGACCCGGGCTGTTGATCTGATCTCCGCGCGCAGGTATGACCTCCCCGCAGAGATCACCGTGGCCCCCCGGTCCTCGGTAATGCTGTATACGGATCACTAAGGCAAGAAGCCAGGCCCCGGGCGGCACTCTCGCACCACAGAGCGGCCCGACCGAAGGTGGCACTGACCGCGCCACCCACTTCTTCAGATAGCTGTGAGGTGAACCTCGGAGTTGATTTCACGCAGCCCCAGGTCCAAGGGAGAAGGCCCCGCCGTCAGCACTCGTGCGCTGGTTCTCGGGGCCCTTCTCATTCCCGTCAACGTCTACTGGGTGATGACCGTCGAGGGGATCTGGCACACCGGCCATCCGACCGTTATGGCGCTGCCCTGGGGTGTCGTGTTCAACATCATCCTGCTATTGCTGGTGAACGTGGCGCTGAGGCGGCTGGCCCCGAAGTACGCCTTCACGCAGGCGGAGCTTGTCACCATCTACGCCATGGTCGCCGTTGCCTGCATGCTGGCCGGGCATGACACCTTGCAGCTTGGTGTCCCCGACCTGAGCCACGGCTGGTGGTTTGCGACGGAGGCGAACCGCTGGGGAGACCTGTTCCAAAAGGACCTGCCCCGGTTCGCCACGGTCAGCGACCCCAGAGTGCTCGAACCCTTCTACGACGGCCACACGACCTTGTACACCAGGGAGCGCGTACTGGCCTGGTATGGTCCGGTCCTGTGGTGGTGCGCCGTGGTGTTTGCGGTCGGCCTCGTGATGGTGGGCATCAACGTACTGCTCCGCAAGCAGTGGACCGAGCGCGAGAAGCTTGGTTTCCCGATCGTGCAGCTTCCGCTGGCGATGACGGCCGACGGCGGCAGCACACGGTTCTTCTCGAACCGCGCTCTCTGGGTCGGGATTGTCTGCGGTGCCCTCCTGGACCTGTGGAACGGCCTGCACTACTTCTTCCCGCAAATCCCACTGATCGATGTTCGGCACGACGGCACGCACTTCTTGGAGGCTCAGACCTGGGGCCGTCCGTGGAGCGCGATTGGTCGTACCGGCATTCCCCTGTACCCCTTCATGACCGCCCTGGGGTTCCTGATCCCCCTGGACCTGTGCTTTTCGATGTGGTTCTTCTTCCTCTTCCGCAAGCTGGAGCAGGTCGTGGCCGTCACCATGCCGATCCAGATGATGCCGAAGCTGCCCTACCTCGAGGCTCAGACCTACGGCGCCTGGTTCGTGCTGTTCGGGTATGCGATGTGGGTGGGACGACGCTACTTCGGGGAGCTTTGGCAGGGCATCCGCAGCGGTCGCGTCTCGGAGGCGAAGGACGTCGGCGACCCCATGAGCAACCGGGGCGCGCTGCTTGCCATCGTGGGCGGCCTGGCCTTCCTGATCTACTTCTGCCTGCGAATGGGAATGACGGCCGCTGCGGCGATTCCTTTCCTACTGTTCTGCTTCCTGATCCATACCGCGATGACCCGTGTGCGTGCTGAGCTGGGGCCACCTGCGCACGAGATCGCCGGGAACATCAACGCAAGCAACCTCGAGGTGATGGTGGCCGGCACGCGGGCACTGGGGACGCGGAACCTGGTGGCCTACCCGCTCTTCTACTGGCTCTCGGGGCGAGGCTACCGCACAACCCCCATGCCGGTCCAGCTTGAGGCCTTCAAGATGGCGGAGGCCTCCGGCGCCGAACCGTCACGACTGGCGGCCGGGATGGTGCTGGCCTTCCTCCTCGGCGGGCTGTTCAGCTACTGGTCCGCCATCCACCTGACCTACATCCACGGGACAACACCGCTGATCAACCACAACGCAGGCGCCTGGGCCCAGTTGGCGAGCTGGATCAACTACCCGCAGGAGCCCAACTGGCAGGGCATGGTCTTCATGGGAGCCGGAGGCGTCTTCACGGCCCTGCTGACCTGGATGCGAATCAACTTCGTCTGGTGGCCGCTGCATCCAGCCGGCTACGCCCTGGGAATGGTGTTTGGCGTGGAGTACTTCTGGAGCTGCCTTGTGATCGCGTGGGTGGTGAAGTGGGCGATCCTGCACTGGGCCGGCCACAAGGCCTATCAGCGGTTCACCCCGGTGGTCCACGGAATCATCATTGGTGAGTACGCCATCGGCGCCTTCTGGAGTGCGATGAGCGTGATCCTCCAGCGGCCTATGTACGACTTCTCACCAGGTTAGGGCAGGCTACTCGCACGCGTACCGGAGAGCCTGTGTGGGTCTGGGAAGGGCCAACCTGTCCGGGCGGGGAACAGGATGCAGTATCGTGAGCTTACTGTGGCCCGGAGGAACGCCCATGCGCCCCACCAGGACCGTGCTGCTCGCCCTCAGCCTGCTTGTCGTCGTCCCGCTGGCCTCCTGCCAGCAGGTCGCCACTCCCAACCTGAAGTGCGTCTGGTCCGGCATGACTGTGACCGAGCTGCACGACAGCGACGGAACAGTTTTCGCCCAGGCCAAGGCACCCGCAACGCAGGTCGTACTCTCACGACTTGAGGGTGACCTGACGCTTGAGGCTGCGCAAGTCCCTGCCACAGTGGAGAGCCAGCCACCGCAGAGGACTTTCGCCAAACTCAGCGGCGCCGGGGAGGGCACTGCGCGCCTCAGTCTGGCACCGGATGCGGGCAGTGGTGACCTGATCGTGGAGCAGGAGGGGACCTCGGGTCCAGGGCTCCATGACATCTACTGGCGAGTTCAGGGCATTCCGCTGGACTACTCGATCATCATCCCGGGACGCAGTGGAATCCGTCTCGACCGCAACACCCCGGGCACCACGCAGAGCTTCACCTACCCGCAGAGCTGGGAAGCGCAGTTCGTCATCATCCAGGGGCGTGACCGCGGGTTCTGGATCTGGGCCGAGGATACGGAGGGGCAGTTCAAGAGCCTCACCGCCAACCGGCGTGCGACGGGCTGGGAGCTGGTCCTGGGAACCCAGAACCTGGCTCCCTTTGAGGACAAGTCGACGATCCGCAGCGTCCGCTGGCACCTGGGCACCTACCGCGGAGACTGGACGGTTCCGGCGAGTCGCTACCGCACCTGGGCAGCAGCCAACTTCGGGCTTGTCCCGCTGGCGCAGCAGCGTCCCGCCTGGGTCAAGGACGTGCGGGCGATGTTCATCTGCGGGATGGACCTCGAGACCTTGAGGGCGATCGCCGGTGTCTGCGACCCACGCCAGACGGTGCTCTACGTCCCCAGTTGGCGGCGGGACGGGTACGACATCAACTACCCCGACTACACTCCGCTTCCCGCACTGGAGCCCTTCCTCGCCGAGGCGCACCGGCTTGGCTTCCGGGTCATGCTGCATGTGAACTACTTCGGCTGTGACCTCAAGAACCCGCTCTACGAGACCTTCAAGCCCTACCACGTCCGCGACGCCTTCCGCAAAGAGTACCAGTGGTGGATTCCGCCCAGCCAGAAGAAGTGGACGGACCGCGAGCCCACGATCAAGTTCGCCTACATCAACCCGGCCTCGCGCGCCTGGCGCGAGCTGCTGGTTTCCCGACTGAAGAAGCTGTGCACCGACTACGACGTGGACGCGCTGCACCTGGACCAGACGCTGTGCATCTACAACGAGGCCGCCGGTCGCGTCGACGGCATGACGATGGTAGAGGGCAACCTGGCGCTTCACCGGGAACTACGCGAGGCGCTGCCTGAAGTCGCGCTCTCGGGTGAGGGGCTCAATGAGGTTACCTTCCGTATGGAGGCCTTCGCCCAGCGCCATGCCTGGGGAGTGAACCATTCCGAGGGGACCTGGAACCGCAGCCAGATCGACTGCGCGCACCCCATCTCGTCCTTCCTGTTTTGCCCGTACACCACCATCAACGGCTATCTGGGCATGACCTCGCCGAGCAATGAGCAGTACTACGCCGCATGGCGGCAGGCATACGTGAACTGGGGTGTGATCCCGACCTTCGCGCATGTCGGCCTGGCGCAACTGAAGGACCCCACGGGCTTCACTCGGCAGCTTCTGGGAGAGATCGCCTTCTTCCAGCGGGAGAAGGTTGACCCGGACCTGTACCGCGCCTGGAGGCCGGACACGCTGTTCCCGTATCGCACGGCCTCGGGGCAGCCGGTGGAGTACGTGCGCAAGGATGGTTTCGCGCTGATTGCGGGGAGTGGCCCTGCCTCACAGGTGGTGTCGCAGACGCTCACCGGCGTGAGTCAGGTGACGGGAGAGGGCAGCGTCAGTGGCTGGCCTGCGTACAATGCGCAGGGCATTTTCGGCCTGCACACAGACGCCTGGTATCCCTTTGAGCCGCAGACTTCGCGCGATCTGGCCGCCCCGCACCTCGACCGGGCACCCTCCTGGGTCACGGTGGATGGGGTCACTTCGGGGCCGGACATGCTTGCGGTACGGACCTCCGACGCACACCGAGTTGTGGCCTGGGTGGCCGACCTGCTCGGGACCGGGCGCAGCGGCTACACGGTCTTCGGCGGCGCCGGCGAGGAGCAAGAGGGTGAGCTGGCAGGCTCTGCGGCCGGAGCGCGGTTCACGGCGTCGTCCCGCGAACTGATCTCCTTGCACCCTCCCTGGAAGGGCGAGCGCAAGGACCCGGCTATCGGCACCGCAAGCGCAGACGGGACCGGGGAAGTGTACGCGGTGCTGCGCGTGACCTTGCCGGAGGATGGGGCCAGCCGATTCCTGAGCGGCGTGTGCCTGGAACCTGGTGCGCTGGGCGAAGGCAAGAGCGACGGGGTGACCTACATCGTCGAAGCGACCTCGGAGGGCAAGACGCTGCGCAGCCAGGTCCACACTGCGCAGGCAACCGCTGTGCCGCTGGAGCTTGATCTTGCGCCCTTCCGAGGCAAGGGGATCCAGCTAAGGCTTACCGTCGATCCGGGACCAGCACGAAACCCAAGCTTCGACTGGGCACGCTGGGAGAGCCCGAGGATCGAAGTGGACCGCACGAAGGCGGGTGACCTGGAGGTCGTCGCGCCACCGAGGCAGGACTGGGTCGCGGCTCTGTCCTCAAGCGGCACCGCCCAACTCAGTACCCTCGAGGCCACGCGGTATCTTGTCCGGGCGCCACTGCCGGGCTCGGTCTACCTGCTCAAGCGAAAGCCGCAGGCGGTGTCCCTGCCTTGCGATCTCACCGGCTGCAGCTTCAGCCTGCTGTTCCTGACGCAGGGAGGGCAGCAGCTCACGGCTCCTCAGTACGCAGCTGGTGCTGTCGGGGAGGCGTCGGTGCTCGGGCTGCAGCGTCGGGGCTTCACTGCGCATCCGCCCAACCGAGGACGCACGCTCATGGAGTTCCCGCTGCAGATGCCCCAGCGACCGGCTCTGTTCCGGGCTGAAGTCGGGCTCCGAGAGGGATCGCTCTCTGACGGCTGCCTCTTCGTGGTGGAGGTGTCGGGGAAGGAAGTCGCCAGGAAGCTGATCGTGCCTGGGCAGTGGGAGACCCTCGAAGCAGACCTGTCCCCGTGGGCGGGCAAGCCGGTGGTGCTCTCCGTGGTCACCGACTCGGACAAGGCCTATGACTTCGACTGGGCGATGTGGGGGAACCCGCGTCTGGAGCCAGAGCCAGAGCCCGCTGCCAACTAGCGCGCGGCGAGGGATTGCGGGAGGCTGAAGTTGGAGGGCGAACTGGTCGCTCCGAGCTTGAGGAAGGGTAGGTACTTCGTAGCGAAGTTCTCGTCGTAGTTGAAGACCACCCAGCCCTCGATGCCGAGAGACCGACAGAGGGTGATCTGGTCGAGGAGGCTCTGCGGGCCGCCGAAGGTCATCCCGTCGGCGTTGACGCCGATGCCCTGGCACAGCGGCACGCGCCCCTTCACCCAGCCGATCTGGCGACGAGTGTACATCTCGAAGCGCGAGAGCGAGGGCGTGTAGCTCATCGGGCAGACGAAGTCGACCAGCCCGCGGTCGATCCAGACCTTCCAGTCCTGGCCGAAGCCGTCCCTGTGGTCCTCCCAGTTGAGGAACACGGCGGCTGAGAAGGGGAGGTCGGGGCGTGCCGCACGCACGGCGCTGCGCACCTCCACGAGCAGGCTGGTGATCTGCTCACGTCGCCAGTCGAGCCAGCGCTCGCGGACCTCGCCCTTTCGCAGCACCTCCCTGGTCAGGTCGGCGACGGGCTTGCTCAGGGTCGCGAGGAAAGCCTTCCGGCAAAGGGGACACAGACAGCAATCCTCGTCCGGGTAGCGCAGGTAGTCGAGCTGCAGGCCGCTGACCGCGTACCTGCTGACGATCTCCGTCGCCAGGTTGACCAGAAGCTGCCGGTTCTGCGGGTTGGTGGGGCAGAGCCAACGTGTGGTCTTGCCTTTGGCGGTGATGGCGAATCGCCCGGCTGCCTGCAGCGACTGTCTGAAGGACTCCGGCGCGCACATCGCGTACAGGCCGAGAATGCGTGCGTGCACCGGCACCCCGTACTTGCTCCCGGCTGTCACGGCCTCCTGCAGCAGGTCGCGGTCCTCAACCCAGGGCACGTAACGGCTCGGGTACCAGGCAGCTCCCGCCGTCGCAATATAGGGGAACACCGCATTCAGGTTCGCCTCGCGCATGGTTCGGATCGCGGTGTCCCAGTCCGGCGGCGCCGCATAGGTGGCCCAGACCCCACGCAGTTCCCCGTTGACCGAAGGGTAGCTCATCCAGTAGGCGCGCTGCGCTTCCTCCCTGGCCTGTCCGCTGAGCCGGAGGGCCGAGGTGATGTCGCCCAGAGCCAGAGAGCGGCGAGAGAGTGCGAGGGTGTTGGTGGCCGTGCCGACCTGTGCTGCTGCACGCATAACGTCCTCGCCATCACGGGCGCGATCCACAAGACGGGCGCCCAACTCATCAAGGGAGGCGTAGCGGCCAAGAGGCCCAAGGTCGGCCGGTGTCGCGGGGAGGCACTCGCTCCACACCTGTGGGACGAAGTAACCGCAGAGCGCCCGCATCAGGGCGGCCTGCGAGGCCCGGTCGCCGCTGTCCGAGAGGGTTGCCGTGATGAAGGCACCGCCGGCACCGACCACCACGGCCGGTTTCCCGGTGTCCTGACCCTTCGCGGAACGCCAGGTGGCGACAACCTGAGAGGAAGGCGCTGCACTCGCAGAGCGGATTTGTGAGGTGGGTGATACGACGGTAGAGGGGAGACCGGGGAGCCAGGTTGCCGAGGCCACGACGTGTGCATAGGTGCCCTCGGAGCCGGACAGGTAGTCACCGGCTCGTACGGGCAGCGCTTTGAGCAGCTCCGGCGGAGCGACCAGGCAGCAGATGACCTTGCCGCCCGAGCGCAGGAACTCGAGCAGCTTCGTCAACTCCCCCGGTGAGACCGCGCGGTTGTAGGGGAGAAGGCAGACCCGGGCGCCGGGCAGGCCTTCCTTCTCGACCAGCGAGTCACGGCTAAGGCGGTAGCCGATGTGCGCCCGGTCAAGGGCCGCCTGCATGGTGCGTGCGGCAGACTCGGCCCGAGGACGCATCGCCTCGCCGCCTTGCCCGAGGAAGTCGCCCTCAACAACCACCACAGGAGCGGAGCCCACGGCAGCGCAACTGCCAAAGGGCAGTGCCAGAGCAAGCGCCATCCCCCAGACAGGCGTTAGGGCACGGAAGAGGGTCTGCAGGAAGTTACCTCGGGGATCAGCGCCACTCCCCCGAAGCGCGACGGCCAAAGCTACTCCCCCTTGGTCTCGGCTGCCTCCGGGTCGGCCTCTGCGGCAGTCTTCTCGCGCTCCTTGCGTGTCTTCGCGAGGTGCTCATCCACCTTATCCTGGGCACGCTTGAACTGCACCTCACACAGCTTCGTGTACAGGCCGCCTGCGGTCGCCAGTTCGGCGTGAGTACCGCGCTCCACGATCTGGCCGCGGTCGAGCACCAGTATCTGGTCTGCGTTGGTGACCGTCGATAGACGGTGGGCGATGATAAAGGTGGTGCGGTTCTTCATCAACTTCTCGAGGGCGTCCTGAATCAGGACCTCGGACTCCGAGTCCAGATTCGAGGTCGCCTCGTCAAGGATCAGGATCCGTGGGTTGCGCAGCAGCGCACGGGCGATGGCGATGCGCTGGCGTTGCCCGCCTGAGAGACGGGTGCCGCGTTCGCCGACGACGGTCTCATAGCCGTCGGGAAACTCCATGATGAAGTCGTGGCAGTTCGCGGCGATGGAGGCCTGAACGACCTGTTCATCAGTCGCCTCGGGGCGACCGTACTTGATGTTCTCACGCAGGGTGCCCTGGAACAGGAAGTTCTCCTGCAGGACCATCCCGATGTTCCGACGTAGCGTGCTCTGCAGAACATCCCTGAGGTCGTGACCGTCCAGGACGACCTTCCCGTCCGTGGGGTCATAGAAACGGGGAACCAGATGGACCAGGGTGGTCTTGCCGCTGCCGCTGGGACCGACGAGAGCCGTCACGGTCCCGGGCTCAGCCACTATGTTGACGTCCTCCAGCACGACCTCGCCGGGCTCGTAGTAGAAGCCCACATGCTGGAACTCCACATGGCCCTCGACTTCCTCCAGTCGCACCGGCTTCGTCTCCGGGTCCTGGACATCCGGCATGGTATCGAGGGTCTCAAAGATGCGCTCGACGGCAGCCATGACCCAGTTGATGGTGTCGTTGATCGTGACCAGGGCGATGACGGGTCCGTAGAGCATCGTCTGATAGGAGCGGAAGGCGACCATCTCGCCGATGGTCATCTTGTTCTGGATCACGTACATGCCGGCAACGAAGAGAACGCCGACGTTGGCGGCCTGCGTGAGCAGACCGGCGTTGCGGCCGAGGATGGTCCGCAGCCGTCCGGTACGCATGTTCAGGTGGATGCTCTCGCGCAACTCACGGACAAAGCGCCGGGCCTCGAAGTGCTCCCGTGCGAAAGCCTTGATGACGCGGATCCCGGCGATCGACTCGGACAGCGTCGAGTAGACCTCCGAGAACTGGTCGCGGGACTCGGCTGCTGCCTGGCGGATGCGGTTCTGCATGAACAGGAAGTTGATGACATACAGGGGAAGCACACCGAGCGCCAGAGCCGGCAAGACCCACGAGTGCATACGGAAGCTGTAGTAGAGGACGATTCCGACGACGACCAGAAGGGTGACAATGTTGGTGAGCATGTCCACGATGCCGTTACTGAGCACCGACTGGACCGCGTCGACGTCATAGAGGACCCGCGACATGATCCGGCCGCTGGAGTTGCGTTCGAAGTAGCGCATCGACAGTCGCTGAATATGTCGGAACAGGCGCGAGCGAATGTCAAAGACGATGCGGTTCCCAACATACAGCAGGATCATCGAGCGAGTGAAGCCAATCACTGCACCGAGAACTGCGAGGCTGATGAGAATCCCGGTAACCATGTACACGTACCGGGTGGCGCGCTCGACGTCGAGGGTCCTCTCGGCGTCGGGCTTTAGGTTCCACTCACCGACATTGAGTGGGCGCAGTTGGTCGATGAGCTTACCGCTGATCGCAGGCATGGGCATCGACAGAGCCGTGGTGATGAACACCATCAGGATGGCGGTGATCAGCGGGAACCGATAGGGCTTGGCAAACCCTAGAAATCGCCAGAAAAGTGACATGATCGCAACCTCAGGCCGCCGGAGGTCAGGCGGCGTTGTGAGAGTGGCACGGATTATACCGCACCTATCTCGGCACGTAAACCACCGCACGTGAGGGAAAGCGCCGGAGGAGACAGGCGACCATTGACTTAGGAGGTCTGTTTGTGATACAGTTTCTCCACGGGAAGCCAGTTCCCGTGGAGAAGTGTGACACGGCTCAAGGGAATCCCCCTTGAGCCTTTTTTTGTGGGCGGATACCGATGTACTCCGCCTGGAAGGAGTTACGCAGCATGTCTGTCAAGGTGGTCGTGGGTGCGCAGTGGGGTGATGAGGGCAAGGGGAAGATCACGGACATCCTGGCCGAGGGTGCGGACGTCGTCGTGCGCTACCAGGGCGGGAGCAACGCTGGTCATACGGTGGTGGCCGGCGGAGAGGAGTTCAAGCTGCACCTGATCCCGTCTGGGATTCTGCGTGACAAGGTGATCTCGGTCATGGGGGACGGCACCGTCATCGACCCGTCGTCCCTGGTGCAGGAGATCGAGGGGCTTCAGGCGCGCGGCATCTCCTGCAATAACCTGCGGATCAGCGGCTGCGCCCATGTCATCATGCCCTACCACCGCCTGCTCGATGGGCTGGAGGAGGAGTCACGCGGCGTCGGTGGCATCGGTACCACACGTCGGGGAATCGGCCCGGCCTACACGGACAAGACCGCACGTATGCCCAGGCCGATTCGCATGTGGGACATGCTTTCCGCTGAGGTTCTGCGCGAACGAATCACGGCGCAGCTCGCGCAGAAGAACGTGCTGCTGCAGAGCCTGTACAACCAGGCTTCGCTCACGGTGGACGAAGTCTTCGAGGAAGTCTGGGGACCTGCGCAGAGGATCCACCAGTACATCACGGACACTCGGATGATCCTCTTCGAGCAATTTGAAGCCGGGGCCAACATTCTCTTCGAGGGTGCTCAGGGGACCTTCCTGGACCTGGACTACGGGACCTTTCCCTTTGTCACGTCGTCTCATCCGGTCTCCGGCGGCGCCTGCCTGGGCACCGGAATCGGGCCGACGCAGATTCAGGACGTCTACATGGTCGCCAAGGCCTACACCACGCGCGTCGGGGCCGGCGCTTTCCCGACCGAGGACAAGGGCAAAGACGGCAACGAGATCCGTGAGCGCGGGCACGAGTATGGCACCACGACAGGTCGCCCGCGACGCTGCGGATGGCTCGACCTTGTGGTGCTCAAGACCAGTGCGCGAATCAACAGCGCCACGGGAATCGCCCTGACGCTCCTGGACGTGCTGGATGCCTTCGAGAAGCTGCCGGTGTGTGTGGCCTACGAGGTCGACGGCAAGCGCTATGACATGGTGCCCAGCGATGTGGACCTGCTGGAGCGCGTGACGCCCGTCTACGAGGAAAGGCCCGGCTGGGGTCAGAACATCTGCGAATGCGAGACCTACGATGCCCTCCCGGCGGCGGCGCGCGAGTACGTGGAGTACATCGAGAAGTTCACCGGCGTGCCGGTGAAGCTGATCGGAGTGGGGAAGGGACGCGAGCAGACAATCCTGCGATAGAAGACGCTCACACCGGGAGGCAGGCTGCGAAGCCTGCCTCCTTTTGTATTCTGGTTCCCCCGCGTGGGGCAGAGCGCATGAGGTAATCCGATGAACCTGAACCCAGTTGAGCTCAGTCGCGCCCTAACCGCCCTGGACGCCCGCTACGACCCCGCAGAGAGGATGCTTCGCGAGCCTTTCAGTTCGCCGGGCTACCACACAGCGTACCGCGGTGACTTCACTCACCCGACGCGCTCGGCGATCGAATACGCGCAACTGCTGTTCGATTCAGAAGAGGACGACCGCCTGCCGACGGCGCTGGCGGTTCTCGACCGCATCCTCACACTCCAGGACACAGACCCCTCGCACAAGACCTATGGCATCTGGTCGTGGTTCCTCGAGGAGCCCCTGGAGAAGATGTCGCCGCCGGACTGGAACTGGGCCGACTTCGTCGGAACGCACCTCATCCAGATCGCCCGAGAGCACAGGTCGCGGATCCCCGAAGACCTGGCGAGGGCACTGGACGCCGGCTGCCTGCACGCCGCACGATCGATCATGCGGCGAGACGTCGGTCCCGGCTACACGAACATCGCGCTGATGGGTACGCACGTGACCTACACCGTCGGAGAGTTCTACCACGACGAGGAGGTCCTCCAGTACGCCCGCGGGCGACTGGAGAAAGTCTACGAGTTCCACCACGAGCAAGGCGCGTTCTCGGAGTACAACAGTCCGACCTACACCGCGCTGGCCGTCAAGATCCTGGCGCGAATGCTGCGCGACTTCGCCGATCCGCAAGCCCTGGAGAGAGTCCAGTACCTGTATGACCTGGCCTGGTCGGACGTGGCGGGGCACTACCACCCGCCAACAGGTCAGTGGGCCGGGCCGCACTCGCGCTGCTACTCGACGCTGCTTGGGCTTGGCGGCAGGGCCTTCTTCCAGCGGGCTACCGGCGGCAAGGTGCGATTCTGCGAGGATGCCGACCTGCCGCCTGACGCCGAGGCCTACCGGCTGCAGTGGCCCTGCCCGGAGCGCTTTGTGCCGCAACTGCTGTCGGTTTCCGAGCCGCGACGTCTGAGCCAGGTCTACCACAAGGGCGATGCCCCGGTGATCGGGCGCACCTACATGGATGCGCAGGTCGCGCTGGGAGCTGTGAATCGGGGGACCTTCTGGAACCAGCAGCGGGCGCTCGTGGCCTACTGGGGCACCGTCGAGGCACCGCAGGCACTGCAGGTGCGGCTGCTGCACGACGGGTACGACTTCGCCTCCGGAAGGCTGTTCACCAGGCTTGCCGGGCCACGGGTTGTGGCTATCGCCTCCCTCGCGACGGACCAGGGGGATACGCACCCGAGCCTCGATCCGGTGAAGGAGGGGACCATCGAGGCGGAGGACCTGCGGCTGCGGTTCGAGCTCCAGAACCTGCCCGAGGGAACGGAAGCACCCACCGAATTCGCCCTGGGCAAGCCGGTGTTCGTGCAGGCAGGGAACGCAACTGTGTCGCTGCAAATCGCAGGAGCGCAGTTCGGTGACGCCACGCCGACCCTGGAGACGTCTCGGCAGGACAACAGCCTTTGGTTGGACGTGGTCCTCTACCACGGAGCCCGCCAGGCCATCGACCTGAAGGCGCTGGGCAAGTGCTTCGTGGTATTTGGGCTCACGGTCAGTGGTTCGGGCGACGATGCCGGTGTCGCGCAGGTCACCTGTGAGGTCGAGGGCGACCGGGTGAAGGCCGGCTGGTCGACGTCCGAAGGTGATCTAGCGCTGTCGGCACTCGCTCAGCCGGGACCCGGCCGAGAGGTCATTCCCGGGGCACGTGGCATCGACGAGGCCTAGAGCGTGCCCTCATAGATGCTCTCGTCGCCTGCGTAGGGATCGTGCAGCGTGATGCCCTGCGGGGTGAAGCCCGCCGTGACGACCGGCGGCTTGCCGGTGTCCCAGTAGCTCGCGTTCCGGGCCATCACCTGCCGTGCGGCATGGATGATGGCCGTCGGGATGCGCAGGGACCGCGCGTCCGGATAGGTGCCCGCAAGGTCGTGTGCATGTGCCCCGCTGGCGACGCAGCGGGCGACCTTCTCCATGCAGTCCACGAGGCTGTCCTTGCCATACCCCGTGCAGCCGAGTGAGCCGTCAGGCCGCGGCACCCAGCGGAAGAAGTGGGTGTTTGAGGTCCGCGAGCCTTTCCCCTCGATCCAGTAGCGCAGCCCCCGGTACTGCGAATCCGACTCGATCTTGCCCAGGCCACCCACGAAGTGACTCTCCTGATTGACCGGTCCCTCGAAATCCGCGGGAGTGAGCCAGGTGTTCTCGTAGCTGACCGCCATGCCGTTCGTGTGGGTGACCAGCACCTGGGTGGCGTCGAAGGCGTTCTTGCCGAACTCGCTGCGGAGGCGCTGCTTCTCACCGACGGCAAAAAGGCTGAGGGGCTGCAGCTTGAGGTAGTGGCAGAACAGGTCGACCCAGTGGACGCCGACGTAGGTGAAGGGGTCGCTTTGCTCCACCCATTTGAAGATCTGCGTGGAGACCTCCAGTGGCTCCTCCAGGACGCCTCGGGCGTGGATCGGCAGGCCCATCTGCGGAGACAGCTCACGGAAAATCTTCAGGTGGTCGGGGTCGTAGCGCTTGTGCATGTCGACGCCGACGATCAGGTCGCGTTCAGCCGCGAGCCGGAGGATCTCGTCGGCTTCGCGCAGGTCCAGGCACAGGGGCTTCTCGGCGATGACGTGCACGCCGGCCTTCAGCGCACAGAGAATCGGAGCAGTGTGCAGGTGGTCGGGTGTCGCTACCACGAGTACATCCAGATCGGGGTGATCGGCGACGATGGCCTCCCAGGGCGCTTCGCCCCAGTAGGGCTTCGGGGCATACCCGGTGTGCTGCTCGTTGAGGGCGCAGCCGCGGCGGGCCGACTGCTCTGAGCGCGTACCGATCGCAACCATCTGCAGCTTCAGACCGGCGTAGTCAGCGGCGCGCAGGTCGAGGCCGATCCGGTCGAGGTGCGGCGAGAGCCCCGAACGCTGCAGGTCCCACATCGTCCCGGCCACCACATCGCTACCAAACATGCCATACCCAACCTGTGCGATCTGAAGGGTGTTATCGCGCATCGGGGAGCACCTCAGCTCTTGCGTAGTTGATCGGGCGCCTGCGGGGCACCGGTCATCTGGTCTCGGTCCGCTGCTCGCACCAGCGCAGGAAGTCGTCGACTTCGGTGATGCCGCACTCCAGCACGGCCTCGTAGATATCTATGGAAAGGATGGTCCTGCGGTACTGGGGCCCGTCGCAGATGGCCTCTTTGATCGCGAGTATCCTCGCCCGTTTGTCCTCCGTCAGAAGCCGCTGCCAGACCTCATTCCTATCGGTGGGGAACTCCTCACGGAAGGCTGTCCACAGGTCGAGCTTCCAGACCAGCTCTCGCCAGAAGACGCGAGCGCCGATATAGATGCCGCGCGGAAGTGACGGCGAGGGGTGCTCGGTGAAGTCCTCGACTGTCAATCGATAGCAGGACCCGGTCTTGGCCAGGAGCGTAGCGAACTGCCAGTTCTCCTCCCACTCGGGCCGGGCATAGCGGTGGTAGTCGAGATCGCGCCAGGTCATCGTGTGCATCGCATAGCTGCCGACAGGCTGGTAGCCGGCCTCGGCAAGAAGGGCACCGAGGCCGGTCTCCGACAGCATCTGGTCGCCCTCGGCCCTCAGGGCAGCGTCGAGAGCAAAGAGGCGCCTGGTCTCGCAGTCCATCCTGTCTCCTTCATCGAGGCACCCTAGGCAGCCTCAACAGTGAGGCTACCCGTTCAGTCGCTGCAGCATCTCGCGACCTCGTGCGGCCGTATCGTCCTTCTTCGTCAGGTCCTCGGCCCAGGTTCGCAGGCGGCCCTCCAACTCCGCAGCTTCGGCGGTCTGGCCCAGTTCGCGCAAGGCCAGCAGCTTCCACCAGTCCGCTTCGCCAAGCTGGTCGTGCCGCTCGGCTGCCGCAGCCTGAAGGTAGGTCTGACGCTGCTCGGCGTCTTTGAGCAGGCCTGCCTGCTCGGCGGCCAACCACAGGACTTTCGCCTCATGAGGACGAGAGGGCTTGCCGACGCCAAGGTTCAGCGGGTAGGTGAGAGCAGTCTTCAGGTCCTCCAGGGCACCGGCGTGATCGCCGGCCTCCGAACGCTCACGGGCTCGCCCGGTCAGGCAGTCCACCCAGAGGCCGTGCATGTGCCGCGCACCCTCCCAGGGGAAGAAGTGGTGCGCCTTGAGGATCTCCAGCGCCCGCTCCCACTTCCCGGTGCGGGTGAGTAGCTCCGCGATCCGCGCGGCGACCTGCCACTTGCTCTGCACCGACTCGGGGGCCGATAGCATGAGTGATAGCTCGGCGTCAGTGGCACCCGCGGCGTCCTGGCTGAAGCCCTCTGGAAGGCTCTTGTGGTGTCGCTCGTACAGGTCGGTGAGGTCCATATAGTAGTGGTAGTCGCCGGCCTCGCAGGCGATGGCGTCTCGGTAGTGCTGCGCCGCCTCGACGGGGTTTCTCTCCCACTGCAGGCAGCCGACGCCAAGGTTACGGTGCAGCACTGCAAAGGACTGGTCGAGGGAGAGTGCCTCGCGCCACTGCTGCATAGCCTCGTCAGTGCGGTCGAGGAAGGCCAGGACGTTACCGAGCAGATAGCGGGCCTTCCAGTCGGTGGGATCGTCGGCCACGGCGGCCTCGAGGGCCTCGAGCTCTTCGACGCGACTCGGGAAGCAGAAGTCGAGCGGGCACTGGCGGGCCCTCTCGAGCGCCGCCTTGACCTGCTGCCTGCGGCCATTCTGGCGGTTGAAGTGTGCAGACAGGTAGTGGACCATCGGGTAGTCGGCGGCAGCAGGGCAGTGCGCCTCGGCTAGACGCAGCAGATCGAGGCCGGTACCCTCATCCAGGAAGAGCGCTTCCTCGATCCACAGGGCCACGTCACCGCGTGCCCAGCGGGCGAAGTCTGCGCGGTCCAGTTCCTGCCCCCTTTCCCTGTGTCTCAGATAGGAATGGAGGCCAAAGAGACGCAGCTTCCACCAGTCGTCGGTGGTGCCACCGAGGATTGCCGCAGCTAGCGGCTCGGATGCGAGCTCCACGGACAGCTCGGCGGTCCGCGTAACGACCTCATCGTGGCCACGTCGTCGGGCTTCGGTGAGGGCTCTGAAGGCGCCTTCGAAGTCCTTGCAGGCAGCGCGTGCCAGGGCCAGATAGTAGAGGATCTCGGGGTTATCGGCGTCGCGAGCAAGGGCCTCTTCGAGGTGTTCGCGAGCGCACTCGTACTCCGCCGCGCGGTAGTCGAGGATGCCGAGGCCGAGATGTGCCATGGAGTAACCGGCATCGCGACTCAGGGCCACCTCATACAGTCGCCGTGCCTCGCGGTGCTCGAGGCGCTTCATAGCGGTACCAGCCTTGACCGATAGCTGCTCAGCGCTGCACTCGGCTTCCGGCGTCTCAGGCGGGCGCTGGTCCTCACCGGTCTCGGCGACCTTCGGCTTCTTGGTGTAGGCCGGCGGGCAATGGTACTCGGCGAGGATTTCCCCTTCCTCGGTCATCACGGTCAGCTCGAACTCCGTCTTCTCGTCACACCCAAAGGGCATGGCGAGTTCGTGGCAGAGGGGCTTCTCAGGCGTCAACTCGGCGGTGGCTTGCCACGGGGTGCGCCCCTCAGCCTGGAGGGCTAGCCTGACCTTGCCCAGGGGCACCGAGACAAGCGCGCCGATCCGCAGGCGCTCGGCCTCGACCACGAGGTTCAGGATGATGTCCTCGTTGGCATAGACCCATCCGTCCATCCCGTTCTCCGGCATCCACCATTCGTCCCAGTTGAGCGAGCAATGAGGAGGGAGGAACTCCCAGATGGACTGCGTCGGGAACCGCCCGCTCTGAATCTCGCAGTACTGGCCGTCTTCGTCGGTGAGATGGTTGACCCACATCATCCCCTCGTCGCAGGTGCCCCAGGTGAAGAACTTGCGCCCGTAGACCTCCTCGTGCGAGGCGACGTTGACCATGCCGAAGTCTGAGTCCGTGTAGTGGCAGCCGAAGAAGTCCTCGGTGACGTCAAGGGTGAAGATGTCGCCCGCGGCGTGCCGGTTGCGATACCAGGACTGGTCGAGGCCCTCGGAGTTGACCGGGTAGTCGTAGATGCGGCCGCCGATCATGACCTTCCGCGCGGGGTACACAAGGTGCAGGTCGTTGGTTGCCGGCACCGCCGAGTTGTTCCAGAACCAGAACCGCTGCTTGTAGTCCATCGGGTTGTGCAGGGAGACCCGCTCATGGAGACGCCTTGCACCGGCCTCCAGCGACAGCTCGACGCACCACTCCATGCGGCTTACCCGGCATACGTTGCCCACGGCCAGCCAGACAGACCCATCACTGTCGTCCTGGCCCATCTCCCAACTCACCGGTGAGACCGTGGTGTAGGTGTGGCCCATGGGGAAGTTGAACTCGATGCCGCCGGAGACCCAGGCGCCCCGAGTCGCGACCAGGCCGTACTTGACCACATTGTTGCGGTAGAAGACCTCGCGCCCGCAGAGCTTGTCATGGAGCGAGTAGAGGTGTCCGCCCAACTCGGGCAAGACGATGGCATGGAGGTACTCGTTCTCCAGGTGCAGGGCTGTCCAGTCCTTCATCTCGGCCGGGCCCTCGAGCAGATCGTCCTGCATCGGATACGGGTACACCGAGTTCGAACGGTTGAGGCGCTGGATCGGTGGGTTCGGGTCCTCAGGGCCTAGGGGGTACGTCTTCAGGGCTAGCGTATCCTGCCAGCAACGCGCAGACATGGGTCACCTCAGATAGGTTGGGTTCGTAGCTATAACCCGGGGCTGCCATGCCCCGGGCTGGAAGTGCAGGGCCTCAGGCGCGCGGGTAGTGCGCCCCGTAGATCAGCGGCTTCGTGCGGATCGCCAGGTCTCCATCCTTGACGTAGTTCTCGCCCCGGATCGAGAGGGTCTCGACGAGGCGTTCGCGCCATCTTGCCAGCATCTGTGCCTGCGACGGATCCGAAGCGAGGT
This sequence comes from Armatimonadia bacterium, assembly GCA_039679385.1. Lineage (NCBI taxonomy): Bacteria > Bacillati > Armatimonadota > Armatimonadia > Armatimonadia bacterium. Next base: position 40,280 of record JBDKVB010000005.1, read on the forward strand.
CGTGGAGCTCGCCGGGATCGCGCCGCAGATCGAACAACTGCTGCCGGCCGGTCGGCGCGAAGTAGACATACTTGTAGTGGCCGTCGGTGAGGGCGTGCCAGTCGTTCTCCGAGAAGTAGCAGCGTGCGTGCTCCAGGTCGAGATAGGGCCGCCAGTCCTCCGTCTCACCTCGCGTCAGGCCGAGGAGACTGCGACCGTCGAAGTCCTCCTGCGAGTAGCGTACTCCCGCCGCCTCCAAGAAGGTCGGCAGGACGTCGCGCAGCTCCACAACCTCGTCGCGCACCTGTCCAGCCACGTCCCCCGAGAGCCCCTCCGGACAGCGCATCAGCATCGATACCCGTGTCGAACCCTCGTAGGGGTAGGTCTTCCGCCACAGGTAGTGATCGCCGAGGTTGTCACCGTGGTCGCTGGTGGACAGGAGGAGCGTGTTCTCCAGCATCCCTCGCTTCTCAAGCGTCTCAAGGACGCGGCCGATCTGCTCGTCGATGAAGGTGACGTTGCCGTAGTAGCCCTGGCGTGAGCGCCGGACTTGCTCGGTCCCCAGATCGCCCCAGAAGGCGTCACTGCGCGGCTTCTCGCCACGGTGCGCATAGCCTTCGCACCAGTCGCCGTGGAGGGCCTCGGGCAGAGCGGCATCCTCGTACATCTTCATGAACCGCTCGGGCGCATCGTAGGGGCTGTGAGGGCGAGCAAAGGAGACCTTGGCGAAGAAGGGCGCATCGTCGTGGTAGGTCTCCAGGAAGCTGACGGCCTGGTCGCCCGTCCAGCGTGTCGGGTGCAGGTGCTCGGGCAGCTTGTAGGGCGCTGCCGCGTAGTCGTTCCAGCCGATTCCGGTGGCGTCGGGGTCCATACCCGGCGCGACCTGGTGGAACCACTGCCGGTAATCGCTGACGAAACCTGGTGACTCGACGCGGCCGGACTCGTCGAGCAGAACTTTGTGGAAGCCGTGCAGATTGCGCTGGGGATGGTAGTGCATCTTGCCGATCCCCAGGGCGTAGTACCCGGCCTCACGAAGCATCCGTGGCATCTCGTGCTCGTAGCGCAGGGCAACCTGGCCATAGCCCAGCATCCCGTGTCGCCAGGGGGAGAGGCCGGTCAGCAGTCCGGCACGAGCCGGGGTGCAAGAGGGCGTCGAGGTGTAGGCGTGGCAGAAGCGGACGCCCTCGTGCGCGATCCGGTCAAGGTGCGGAGTCTGGATGACCGGATTCCCATCGGCACCCAGGCAGTCGCCCCGGTGCTGATCGGTCATGAGAAGGAGGATGTTAGGGCGTCGCGAGCGGTCGGCCAAAGCAGGAGCACCTCGCCTTCCAAGGGCGGCGGCAGTGGCGCCGCCGGCAAGCATACTAAGGAAGCCACGCCGGGTAACGTCCTCAGGCATGATGGGCAACTCCGTTGCCGGAGTGTCGGACCAAGGCCTGGCAACCAAGCGTGGTTCTCCCTGCCCGACAGGAACACCTTCCTAGTGTTGGAAGGTAGCGACGAGACCAAGGGGGAAAGACAGACTTTTGCGGCGACTCGGCCGGGGCCGCTTACCCGGCACAGTGGGGCTATCCAGTCAGTCATGCGCACCGAGAAGCTTCCAGACGAGAAAAGACCCTCACCGGTTCGTGCTCTCCTCATCGGCACGGTGCTGGTGCCTGCCGGCGTGTTCTTCGGCGCCTACGCTTATCTGATCATCCAGGCGCTGACCTGGGCACAGACTTCGCTGCAGTTGGGCTCCGTGTTCACGCTGTTCATCGTCGCGGTTCTCAACGGCTTCGTCGGCCTTATCGCGAAACCTCTGAAGCTGCGCCAGGGCGAGCAGCTCCTCATCTACATCATGATGTGCCTGGCCGCCTGTCTCAGCGGCAACAGCTTCGTGCCCTTCCTGGTCAACACGATGGTCGCGGGCCGTTACTATGCGACTCCCGAGAACAAGTGGGCCGACTTCCACGACCTGCTGCCAAGCTTCTTCGGCCCGACGGATGACCGGGTGATCCGCTGGTACTACGAGGGCAGCGGGACGCTGTACAGTCCCGAGGTGCTCCGCGAGTGGGCTGTGCCCCTGGCCTACTGGGGTGCGATGATCGTCCTGCTGATGATGGGCGCGGTGTTCATCGCCAACCTCCTGGGCAAGCAGTGGGTCCACCGCGAGCGACTTACCTTCCCGCTGGTGCAACTGCCCCTGGAGATGACCTCGGAGGGCACGAGTACACATTTCTGGCGTAGCCGGTACATGTGGGCGGGGCTGCTCACGGCGGCGATCCTCGAGTCCATCGACTTCATCAACTACCTGTACCCGTCCGTCCCGACGGTGTGGCTGAAGGCTCGGCGAGTTGAGGCCTGGGCTTCGTCAACGCCCTGGAATGCCATGCGGCCCTTCTCGGTGGCGTTCTTCCCCTTCATGATCGGGATCGGGTTCCTGCTGACCCGCGACGCCTCCTTCAGTTGCTGGTTCTTCTACCTGTTTGGGAAGCTCGTGACGGTGGGGTGTGCAGCGGCCGGACTTCGGGGAGGCGGAGCGCAGAGCGGTCTGGCCCGGCTGCCCTTGATGCAAGAGCAAGGTGCGGGCGGACTGCTTGGGATCATGGCCGGGGCACTGTGGGTGGCAAAGGGATCGCTGCGCGAGGCCTGGCGGCGCAAGGAGCCTGACGAGACCGCCTTCATCCATCCGCGCTATGCCTTGTGGGGGTTCGTCGCGGTGATGGTGGCCCTGACGCTCATGGCCTCTGCGGCTGGGCTCACCCCGACCATCGGCGTGCTCTACTTCGGCCTGTACTTCCTCTTCGTAACCGCCATTGGCCGCGTCGTGGCTGAGACGGGAGCAGGCTGGACCATGGTCCAGCGTAACCGCGCCCACCAGCTCGTGATGGCCCTCCTGGGCGGCCGACGATTCACCGCCCAGGGGCTCACCAGCTTCATGGTCATGGACTGGCTCGACAACGACTATCGAGACACGCCCGTCGTCCACCTGCTATCCGCACTCAAGATGCGTCACGATACGGGCAAGATTCCCGCGGGGCAACTCCTGGCGGCGGTCAGCCTCACAACGGTCGTCGGGCTGATCTCGTCCTTCTGGACTTTCCTGCACATCTACTACTCCTACGGCGCCGCCACAGCCAAGGTTCGACCGTGGTTCACCGCCGTCGGGAGGCAGCCCTACCAACAGCTCGCCGACGCACTCAACTTCCCGCAGCCTCCCGACCTCTGGGGCCTGGCCGGGTCGGCGATCGGTTTCGTGGTGGTGCTCGTGCTGGGCCTGGCCCGGCAGATGATCCCCAACTTCATGCTGCACCCGGTGGGCTACGCCATCGCCAACACGGCCTCCATGGAGTACCTCTGGATGCCCTTCCTGATCGCCTGGGCGCTCAAGAGCGTTGTGCTGCGCTACGGCGGCATCAAGGTCTACCACCGCATGGTGCCCTTTGCGCTCGGAGCGATCCTTGGCGACCTCGTGGCCCCGGGACTGTGGGGCTTGTACGGGACCATCGTCGGCCGCCAGATGTATATGTTCTTCCCGCACTAGCCCGCTCACTTCGCTCCCAGGGCCTCCAGGCGCCGGGCGATCGCATCGCGCTGACTGATCACCACTGCCGGGTCCCGGGTGAAGGCGGTCAGGCTCTCGGTGACCGGCAGGCAGGCTTCCCGCGCCCTATCGACGCTTCCCGTCCGCTCCTGCAGCAGCCACAAGTACTCGTAGTCCTCGAGGCCATCGCGGATGTTCTCGAGGCGGAGAGAGCCATAGGGTCCTTCCTTGCCCGGGTACAGCAGGACACCGTCGCCGCTGAGAGTGTCGGTCCAGTCGCCCTTGCCGGTCCCCGTGGTGACTCCCCACTTCAGGCGCGGACCATCCTTCTCCGGGTCGATCAGGTAGTTGTTGTCTTTGTGGCTCCAGACGTTCAGACCCCAGTAGAGGAACCCGTCCATCTTCTGCTGATAGGCCTGCCACCAGATCACCCGTGACTCCACCAGCGGCTCTTCCGTCATCCAGTTGGCATAGGGGTACCGAGGTCCGCAGCAGATGTAGGACCACACCTGCAGCCCGGCGGCACGGCAGCGCTCGGCCTCGTCGAAGTGGTAGACGGAGGAGACCGGGCAGTTCCAATCGATGTTCAGGTCCTTCATGACCTGCGGGTCCTGAGGCACCTTCGCCGTGGTCAGGGTCGGGATGCCGTAGCGCTCCTTGATGAGGCCGAAGTACTCCTTCATGATCGGGTTGAACTCCGCCGGCCGCTCATCGAAGGTGTACACATAGGCCTTGTCGCCGAGGCCGCGTCGCTTCATCTCCGGCACGTAGCGGTCGAGGCGCTCGGTCAGGCTTGCCTTGAACTGCGGCGTGTAGAACTCCAGGGGGCTGTAGCAGACCCAGATGCGCTTGCCTCGCGGCTCCACCATATTGATGACATTGAAGGCGTTCAGGCCGCGCGGGTTGTAGTGGGTCAGGTCCTCCAGGTCGGGTGGATCGGTCCGCGAGATGTCGTCGGGGTTGAGGCGGTGCTGGAGGACGTAGTCTCCGTAGGCCTGACGCAGCTTTGGCGTGAGAGGCCCGTAGAGCTTCTCGAGGTAGCCGTCCATGAGCGCGAAAGAGGTCTTGAGGTGGGACTGGGTCGGGAGGTCGAAGCCGTAGACCCTGGCGCTGACCTCGGCCACTAGATCAGAGGAGCCGGGCACATGGATGCGTACCTGGCCCTGGTACTCGCCGCGCGGCGTACCGGGCGGTGCGTAGACGGTGAACCACAGGGACTGCGTGGTCGCCGCAGGCACGTCAAAGCGGCTGACCGGCAGCAGGGGATCGGGCCACCAACCCGGAGCAGCCTCGGTCGGCAGCTTGGGGTGCTGGAAGAGCTTCTTGATCTCCACGAAGCCGACCTGCTCCCAGGTGAGGTTCTTCGCCGGGATCACGCTTCCGTTCGGACCACGCAGGTCGCCGACGTCGACGGTACAGCCCTTGAGGTCCTGGTTGGGCGCTGTGCGGAGGGCCACCTGGAAGCTCTCGTACTCGTTCCCGGCCAGCGTGATATGGGTGCTCAGGGAGGGCGACTCCGGCGGCAAGGTGTTGATGAGCACGCGGTTAATGCTGCTCTCGGTCCAGGCGACATAGCCGCGTCCGGGTCCTGACTGCGTGCGGACGGGCAGCTCATGCTTGAGCTCCTCGCCGAGGAGCTCGTCCTTCGCCACCACCTGCACCCTCCAATCGCCGCCGGGGAGCAGTCGTGAGGAGGCGTCGGTTCCCGGCCAAGACATCTCGATGTTGCGGCCTGAGCCCTGGGTGCTGAAGACCGACTGACCGTCGCGCAGGACCGAGGCGGTCCACTTCGCGGGGAAGGTCAGCGCTGCGTTGTAGTCGATGCTGTTGCCGCCATAGAGGCTGGGGCGAACCCGCTCACCACTGAACTCGAAGGGGACCAGGGACAGTGAGACGTTGTCGAACCAGGCCTTACCCGAGCAGCGACGGAAGAGGAGGAAGAACTGGATCTTGGTTACGGGCTTGGTGACATCGAAGACGTAGGAGATCCTCTGCCAGTCGTGCGTGCCGTTGTCGAAGTGCCGCTGCTGCCCCCAGAGGTTGGTGCCGTCGGCATACCAGCAGTCCATGTACAGGCAGTAGTCAACGCCTTCGGCGCCCTCCGCCTTGCTCCAGCCACTGACGGCGAAGGGATGCTGCACCGGCGGGTCAAACACGACCTCCTGCATGGCGCCGTGGTACTCCGACGGGTCTCCCGACGGGCAGTAGAGGCAGGGACCGCCGTCGACTCCGCCGGTTGGGCTCAGCGAGTAGCCAAGACCGGCCTTCGACCATCCAGCCGATAGCGAACCGGCCGCCTGCTCGAAGCCGGGATTGCTCAGGAGGTTGACGCCTCGCTGGGGTGCGGCGACACAGCAGGCACAACTCAGGACCAGCAGGAGTGCGGCCAGACGATGCATGGTTGTTGCTCCTTGTGTGGCGGTCTGCAGCAAGCGAAGGACGCGAAGAGCTGTCGGCACAGAAGGTTAGCGGCTAACGACCTCGACCTTCGACCAGTAAGCGGCCTCCCAGGCCCACCCGGTGGGCTGGTTCACGAGTTCCACATGGATCGTCTTCCCGGCGAACTCGGAGAGGTCTACGCTCTTCGTCAGCCATCCCCGGTCGGTGGTGTCCTTGCCGACGATCTGGTCGAGCAGGACCTTGCCGTCAGCGCGGACGATCAGCTCCCAGTCGGCACGGGAATCATGGCCCACGACGATGTTGAGGAAGGTCTGCTTGCCCTCGGGAATCGTCAGGTCACGGGATAGCACGCTGCCCGTCGTCTGGTCGAGAGGATGCGTGACGAAGATGTCCTTGCGACCGCGGAAGTCGGAGAGCAGACCCGGCGCCCCCATGTCGAAGCCGCAGTTGCTCAGCTCCCAGCCGGGGGCCGTCTTGCTCAGACCCAGCGCCACCTCATCCGGGAAGCGGATCTGGGCTCTCTCTTCCGGCGTGAATCGGGTGCCGGCGATGGGGCCAGGCTCCCAGGACCGCTCCACGGGAAGCGGCTGAGGTGTCTGGACGGGGATCACGAAGACTCCCTCGCCGGTTGGGTCCTTCTCAACACGTCCGCCAGCCTGCACGACGGCTTCCCGTGCCACCTGCTCACACGCTGCAACCAGCCCCGGGAAGTTGTAGGCGGTGTAGCTGAACTTGCGCTCCAGGTTGAGCTTGTCGCGGAAGCCCGCCGGGAGCTTGTTGTAGCCGATTGTCGCAAAGAGCACTCCGGCCGCGCTGGAGGGGTTGCAGTCGGAGTCCATGCCACAGCGGCAGGCGATCGCCATGGTCTGCTCGGGGTCGCCCTTGCCATAGAGCAGCCCGATCAGCACGTAGGCCCCGTTCGTCTTGGCGTCGATGCCTGCCCCGGCATAGCGGTGGTAGTCGGGGTTCTTGACGTACTTGTCATTGACCCTGGTCCAGGTGGCCTCCCAGTTGTCGGGGTTCTCCTGGTACCAGGCAAGGACGTCGCGGACCATCTCGGCATACTGGCTCTCGGCGGGGATGCAGGCCAACCCGGCGGCGAGGAGGCGGTGAAGGTCGCTCTCGAAGAAGGCCTCGGCGTACAGACCGCCCATGAACATGCCGGCGTACAGACCATCACCGTAGTTGACGATGCGCCCGAACTTGTCACCCAGGGCGATGACCGTTTGCGGAAGACCAGGAGCCACGAGACCGGAGAAGTCGGACTCGATCTGGTAGTCGATGTCATCGGAGTTGCGGCTGAAGTGCGGGTGCCCCGAGTCTGGAGGCGCAATCCCGGCACGGAGGTTGTTGCGCCCGGCTCGGTTCGCACACCAGACTGCATACTCACTGTTGGCGAAGTCGATTCCGGCCTGTCTTGCGGAGACGCCCAGGCCAAACTCCTGCAGCGTTCGCAGGAAGGTCATCTCGACGTAGAGGTCGTCCTGTCCGAAGGCGCTGTTGATCAGGTTGTCCTTCCAGACCGGGGTCTGGTTGGCGGGGATGATGCTGCCCTGCCACTTGAACTCAGTAGGCGCCCCGAAGGAGACGCCCGCGATCTGGCCGATCCACCCGGCCTTCATGTGGTCCAGGTAGTCGGCCACGGGCAGGCGACGGTACTCGATCGCCGCCGGCGCCTCCTGCGACCAGGCGATCTGTGTCAGGCCCAGTGCAAGAAGAAGGGTAACGATTAGTCTGTGCATGGTGTCCTCCCAAGCTGCGCGATGCAAGGGCACGGCGACCGCTGACCTGAAGGGCCTCAGGGCAGGACCTCGACAGGGCCGCTGCCGAGCGGGCTATCGCAGAGCAGGCGGTTCGTGTCTTTGACGTGGAAGTCGTCGGTGTAGCGGTAGCGCAAGGACATCTTCCAGCGCCCTGCACGACTGGGCGTCCAGTTCACTTTGAGCCGAGCGGGATTGGCGGAGGTGACCACGATGCAGTCGTCGGGACGCTTGGTCACCACGGAGGCCTTCGTCGACGCCAGGACCTTGCCCGGTGCGAGGGGCACTAGGATTGGCTCGCCGCCCTCTTCAGGCGTCAGGACGAGCTCGACGTCCTCCATCCAGTCATTGCCTTCGTCGTTCTCGACGCGGTTGATGACCAGCTCGCAGGCCGACGGCTGCCCGACTCTCGGCTGAGCTGGAACGGTCAGGGCGCCAGCGATCTCGACCCAGGTCTTCGTGTCGTTGACGCTCAGCAGCACCTCGAAGGCATCGTCGCGAAGGAGCTGCCCCAGGCGTACCAGGTGGGCAGCTTCGTTCGTGGTGTCGGTGACCCGCACCACCTCGGAGGTCCAGTCGGCGACGCACCCCGGCTTGGACACATCGGCGAAGGCGGTGAGGGCCGTCTCACCCCGGTGCCTCATCGCGACGGTATCCGTGACGGCCCCTCCGGGCGCTTGCTCCTGACTCAGCTTCGTCGTGGCTTCATAGCATCCTGGTGCAACCCTCCGGGCCTGTACCCAGAGCGCGTTAGGTCCAGGCAGCCCAAGGAGGCGGTCGCCCCTGGCGAAGCTGACCCTCACCGAAGCATCGGTCGGCAGCCCGTCAGCGCCCTTGACCCGGACGGTGACCCGGGCCTGGTCGCCCCACTGGTACACGGAGCGATCGCACTCGACGGCGGCTCGCAGTCGTGGCCGATCAGCCGGTCTGGTCTCGGCCCGGTAGGAGGCAGCGTTGGCGACGACCCGGAAGAGCCGCTCAAGCCCACAGGCCGTGTCACGGTCGTAGATGCTGTGCAGGACGCCGCTGGTGGTGGTCTTGACGAGGGCCTCGGCCGTCGCCGACAGGTCCGCGCCAAACACCCAGTGGCTGCCTCGGCCGGCGTCACGAGCCATCACGACTGCTCGGCCCTGGCTGTCCGCCACAGCCGATCGCCAGGCCGGGTCGGTGGCGGAGATGATTCCTGTTGTCGTTGCCGACTTCCAGGCCGGCGTGCTAGGCTTCAGGGCACCGAAGCGCTCCAGCCGGTCGGCTGCGAGGTCGCCCATCTCCGGCACCGATAGCGGGGTCTGCGCCCAGTCGGAGACTCGGTAGCTGTCGGTCAACGGCTCGTCACCCGACACGGACACTCCCAGCGCCTTCGCCTGCTCCGGATTCGCGCCCAGCGTGGCCCCTGACCAGATCACGTTCACGCCCGCTTCGGGAAGACGCAGCAGCAAGGAAGCCTCGGCGTCCGTGAGGGGGCGCTTGACGGCCACGATGACGGCTCCCAGGTCCGTGTAGGCGTCGGCGAGGGTGCGGTCGGCGCGGAGTATCTCCTCGGGCCTAAGGCTCGTGCGGACATCATCGCGGCCAACGAAGGTGCTCCGAGTGGGCAGCTCCATGACGTATCGGGCGAAGGCGCGGGCCACGGTGTCCCTGTCGTCGACCAGCGCCAGCGCGCGACGGCAGGAGGCCTGGCGACCATAGGCTTCTCGCAACCCCTGGGCAGAGGAGGTCAGCTTGTCCAAGGCCGCACGCAAACCCTGAGCGTCCGCTGCGGTTACTGTGACCAGGAAGCGGTCGGGGAAGTAGGGGTTGATGCGCCGCTGCAGGAGGAAGCGCCCCGCAGCGGGGTACTGTGCGCTCGTGGCTCCGATCACGCCGAGGCGCTCCAGGGCCCGGATCGCTTCCGGCTGGTCGTCCCCCGTTCCGCCGATCAGAACCAGGTTCGCCTTGAGGCGGGCGAGCTCAGTGGCCGAAGGCATGGCTGCCTGCTTCGCGTCCTTGCCAAGGCCTCTGAGGACTGCTGTTAGGGCTGCTGCATCGGCCGGGGCAGCGCGATGGGAGGCGACAAGGACCTCACCGGGTGACTCGCAGAGCTCGAGCAAGGGGCTCCCGAAGCCCGCCATCGTGCGCCGCGCGGCGGTGTTGGTGAGCAGATTGGGCCAGATGTCCGGGTACCAGGGCACGCCCTGCTGGAGGTTCCATTTCCACTGACCGCGACGCTTCATCCCCTCGGTGAGGGAGGTCGTGGTGAGGTCCTCAAGGGGCGTCACCACCCAGCTCATGACGAACTCCGTCGAGAAGAGGGTGGCCGGAGTTCGGGTCATCGTGCGGTAGTAGTCGAAGATGTACTGCGCGGCGCCCTCCTCATCGACGCCGGACACGCCGCGCGTGGCCCAGGAGTACTTCGGCCCGTTCCACTCCGTGATGCCCATGGGCTTGCTGTCGAGGGTGCAGCCCAGAGCCAGGGTCTCGAGATCGGAGGTCATGGTACAGCGACGGCCAAAGTAGCGGCCGGTGTACTGGTTGACCCCGCTGTAGTCGTCGCGTGGCACCGAGAGCACGGGGTCCAGGTTGGTCGCGCGGACATACCCCATCGGGACCTGCGGCTTCATCTCGTCGCGGACAACCTTGTTGACTTCGTTGAAGCAGTGCCACAGGTCGTCGCCGTACACGGAGGGCAGGTCAGCACCCCACACGGACAACTCGGCCTCGTTGCCGGTCTGCATCGCCACCACTGCCGGGTGGTCGGCGATCCAGGCGGCCCGATGGCACAGATCGCGGAAGTCCTCCAAGCCCTCTGTCGAGGAAACGTAGTGCCGAAGCGCGGTGTAGGAGGGTGCGATGCTCCCGAAGAGCGTCAGCCCCAGGTCGGCCATTTGATCGGCCTCCTCCGGCGACACTCCGGCAAGGTAGGCGCCGTAGGTGCGCTGGAAGTCGAGCCACAGCTCGGAGAACAGGGCCGAAGCCTCCTGGGGATAGCGGCGTGTCTCGCCCGAGACGACGGTTCCGCGCAGGAAGTAGGGCTGACCGTTGATCGCGAAGGTATAGTCGGTCAGAGCCCAATCCCAGGCGTGGCGCATGGTGGCGTTCACGTCGCACTCGGCGACGGTGACTTCGCGGAAGGCCACGCGCTGCTGGGCAAGGTCCACCAGTTTCCCGTCCGCCACCAGGGCGGCCCGAAGGGTGTAGAGGTAGGGGTAATCAGGGAACCAGAGGTCGACCGGGCGAACCTGGAGGGTCGCCTCAAGGCGGCCGCCGGATACCGGACGACTCGTCGCTGCAACCAACCTGCCGGCGGGGTCGAAGAGCCCCAGTTGCAGCGTTGCCGGTTTGTCCGCGAGGAGTTCGGAGGTAAGTCGAAGGGTACCGGTGCCGCTGCGTCGATCGACGCTCACTCGGACCGTCACGTCGCCCAGTTCACCCGGTGTGGAAGGTGTGAGTCCCGGCGCCAAGAGAGGGTAGTTCGCCACGGGTATGGCGCTGGGTGTTCCGGGTTCAGTCTCGCCTCGCAGGCCCGCAAGCTGAGCCCACAGGTAGAACCGCCGCAGGTCCTCGGAGGCGTCCAGCTTGCGCTTCACGTCGAGCATCCGGCCGAGCTCGCCGAAGCAACGGTTCCGCAGGTCGGCCAACTGCTGCAGCTTGTCGACCTGCGCCACGATCTCCGCGGGCGTCGTGGCTACCGCTCGCTCAAGGTCTTCGCGAGGGCGGGACTGACGGGTCAGGAAGCTGTGACTGCGGACGGCAGCCCCGTAGCGAGTGACCAGACTGTCGAAGCCCTCAGTGGCCTGAGACAGAGCCTCCAGATCGGCCCGGCGCTGCTGAAGGGTCGCCAGCCGGTCGCGCCAGACTTGAACCTCGATCAGGAGCTCACGCGCCATCTCAAGCAGTCGGCGACGCTCCTGAGAGTTGACGGCCTCGCCCGGAAGCGCCCGGCACTCTCGCAACGATAGCTGGTCGGCCCAGACCTGGCCGGTATCACCCGTTCCTGTGACGCGCACGGAGAGGTGTGCCTGGACAGCTCCGGCGGGCCGCTCGACAACCGTGAGAGGGAGCTCGACATACTTCCAGGGGGTCTTGCCGGCAAGACGACGGCCTGTCTGCAGCGACAGGAACCGGCCCTCCTTGTTGCGCCAGGACACCGTGAGGTAGGTCGACTGACCCCGTGCCAGCGAGGTCCTCAGCCATCCAGTCAGGACATAGGAGCGCTGCGGGTCGAGGGAGGGGACCTCAGTGGCACCGGCCATGTAGGTCCCGCGCACGCCGGTGACAAGAAGGCAACTTTTGCCCTCGTGTGGGGCTTCCTGGGATGCACTGGCGTTGCCGGCGCAGTCGCCCCAGTCTGCCGAGAAGCTCCCAACCCAGCCCTGCGGCATCCCCGAGGCAGGATCAAGGGCCTCCATGGAGCCATTCGTGAGGAGCTCCGGGCCTATCGGCTCGGTTGATTGCGCCCAGCAGACCGGCAGGCAGATCAGAAGTAGCAAGAGGGCGTGTCTCATGGTCCAGTCCTCCGTCAATCCGCGGCCTTACTCGTCGGAGCTTGTCCCGGAGTGTTCGCGACGACCGGACCTACGACCTGCGCACGTTGCGGGCTGAGGAGTGCGTGGTATAATGCGGCTCCGAGACATGGCGAGACCGGTCTCATGTCCGCGCCATGCCGACTTGCTCCTGGGAGCTGGTACCATGAGAGTCCGCACTGACCCCGACGCACTCGCAGAGTTCGCCACCGACGAGAGTGGCATCTTCCAGGCCGAGGAGATCGAGGCCGTCTACTACCCCCAGTCCGAGGAGGAGCTGGCCGACGCCATCGTCAAGGCCAACGCCGAGGGCAGTCTCGCCACACTCTCCGGCGGCGGAACTGGGATCACAGGTGGCCGAGTTGCCATCCACGGGGGCCTGGTCATCTCCACCCAGGACCTGCGCGAACCTAGGGCGCGAGACCTCCCACGCTACGAGGTGGAGCAGTACGGCAAGAAGTACGCCATCTATGTGGATGGGGCGGCACGGGAGGCCTACGTGCCTGCCGGTATCTCGCTGGAGATGCTGGCGACGCTGCTGCCGAAGGATCTGCTCTACCCGCCCGATCCGACTGAGAAGACGGCCTTCATGGGCGGCACGATTGCGACCAACGCCTCCGGGGCTCGCACCTTCTACTATGGCCCGACGCGTGACTGGGTGATCGGGCTGCGGCTGGTGCTCCCGACCGGCGAGAGGATGGCCATCAAGAGGGGAGAGGTGACGGCCCGGGACGGCATGCTCACCTTCCAGTCTGAGGCCGGGACCGGGTATGCGGTAAGGGTGCCCACCTACCAGGTGCCGGAGGTGAAGAACGCGGCGGGGCTCTATGCAGCACCCGACATGGACCTGGTGGACCTGTTCATTGGCTGCGAGGGACTGCTGGGTGTCGTGACCGAGGTGCAGGTGCGGCTTGTGCACAAGCCGGAGAGCATCGTCGGTGAGATCGCCTTCTTCGCGGAAGAGGAGCAGGCACTGGGCTTCGTCGATGACCTGCGTCAGGCGGCTCGCGAAGGCACCATGCAGGTCCTGGCGATCGAGTACTTCGATGAGCACTGCCTGCAATTCATGGAGCACGAAGCGGTCGAGAAGACGGCCGGAGCAGCCGTCTACACGGAGATCGCGGGAACGCTCGACGACATTGACCCGCTGATGGAGGCCCTGGAGGCTCACGAAAGCGCGCAGGACTGGTTCGCCGAGACCGAGGACGACCGCCAGGAGCAGAAGGCCTTCCGCCATTCGCTGCCGGAGGGCATCAACAGCTACCTGCGCCGTCAGGGCACGCAGAAGCTCGGCACCGACCTCGTGGTTCCCGCCGAGTACTTCCGCGAGATGATCGAGCACTACCACGCTGCCGGCGAGGCTTTCGCTCAGGAGTACCCCCGAGAGGGCCAGCACTACCTCATGTTCGGCCATATCGGGAACTACCATCTACACGTGAACTTCGTGCCCCACAACGCCGACGAACTGCGCTGCGCCAAGGGACTGTACGCGGGTCTCGCTCGGCGTGCAGTGTCTCTTGGCGGCACGATCTCCGGCGAGCACGGAGTGGGCAAGAAGACGATCCTCATGGACGGCGAGGAGCTGCCCTACCTGGAGATCATGTACGGCAAGGAGGGGCTACTCGAGATTGCGCGTGTGAAGCGCGTTCTTGACCCGAATCTCATTCTCAATGTGGGCAACATGGTGCCGCGCGAGTACCTGCTTGAGGTCTGAGCGCAGGCACGAACTACCTGGGGGCCGATCGATGATTCCCGAACTGATTGCTGACTATCAATGCGGCTGCGGCGAGGGCCCAATGTGGCACCCGCTGGAGAAGCGCGTGTACTGGGTCGACATTCCGACAGGCCGACTCTTCCGCTATGATCCTGCCACCGGTCACCACGAAATGTGCTTCCAGGGGGACCAGATCGGCGGCTTCACGATCCAGGAAGACGGCGCGCTGCTGCTCTTCATGAATCACGGAGCTATCCGCCTGTGGCGAGGAGGGGAACTGCAGACGCTGGTCGAGGAGATCGCTGAGGAGAAGGAGACGCGCTTCAACGACGTGATCGCCGACCCGGAGGGCCGGGTGTTCTGCGGAACCATGCCGACGAAGGAGCGTCTCGGCCGCCTCTACCGGCTGGACCGTGACGGCTCGCTGCGGATCGTCCTGGAGGAAGTCGGCTGCTCCAACGGGATGGGCTTCACGCCGGACCGCAAGGCCATGTACTACACGGACTCAAGGGTGCAGCGGATCTACCGGTTCGACTACAACCGCGCGACCGGTGAGCTGAGTAACCAGACGCTGTTCGTGCAGACGCCGGAGGACGAGGGAGTTCCCGATGGCATGACCGTCGACGCCGAAGGGTACGTATGGACCGCCAAGTGGGACGGGAGCTGCCTTGTGCGGTACGCTCCCAACGGAACCGAGGAGCGACGCGTCACCTTCCCGGCCAAGCAGGTCTCCAGCGTGGTCTTCGGGGGCGAACAGTACCAGGACACGTACGTGACGACAGCGGGCGGCACCAAGAAGGAGACCAACGGTCCGGGAGCCGGCGCGCTGTTCCGGGTCAGCATGGGCATCCGTGGAGTGCCGGAGTTCTACTCCCGCATCGCTGTCTGAGGACTCACCGACGCATCAGCGACCTTCCCATCTCCATGCACAGGCAAAGCAGGCCACCCAGCTTCGGGTGGCCTGCTTCAGGTTCTGGCTGAGGATAGCTGCGACTGGACGTCGCAAGGTGACTAGCGACCTGTGAAGCGCAGCTTGGTGGTCGTCTCGCCGCCGTTGAGGAGGTAGATCAGCGGCATCGGGCGATCGACGCCCTCGATGTAGGCCGGCCGCTGCTGCCACGGCGCGACGGAGAGGACGTTGGCCAGGTCCATCCAGTACTCCAGGACGGCCGGCTTAAGGCCCCAGATCATGTGGAAGTGGTTGGCGGGCGCGAACTGCTTGTACTCGCCCATGGTTGCGTACTTCGGAACGACCCAGGTGTGCGGCCAGGTCGGAGTCGTTGCCTCGCACAGCGCCTTCTCCAGCGGGCCGGGCAGAGAGGTCGTCGTCGCCTCGTCCCAGATCATGGAGAAGATGTTGCTGTCGGCGCTGTAAGCCATGCGAGCGGCGATCCCGTCGATGCCTCCCGGCGATACGAACTGCACGCAGTTGCCGCCGCCCGGGAAGTAGAAGTCCTCGGCCACCGGCATTGAGACGTTGGCCATGATCTTCTCAGGCGAATCGCCCGGCATGCCCGCCCAGTCGAAGGAGGCGCTGCCGGAGTTGTCGCCGTCAACGAGGCCCTTGGTGCGCCACAGCGAGTTCGGCTCGACGTCGCCGAGACCAAGCTCCTCGGCCTTCTTGGCGATCTCCCAGGGTTCCCAGACCTTGCGGAAGTCCATGAACAGCGGCGGGTTGCCGCCACTGAGCCAGGAGGTGAACAGCATGGTGAGCAGGCCCTGCGTGTCCGCCTCGGTGGCGAAGGCCATCGGCTGCTTCGGGCCGTTGTGGTCGAAGCTGGAGTTGAACAGCGACTCCATGATATCGACCACGGGTAGCGGGATACCGCGACGGTCTGAGCCCCACTCCAACTGGTTCATGAAGCCGCCGCCGACCGCGTTGAGGTCCTTGGCGAGGTCGCGCATGATCAGGTAGATGCCAAGGCTCCGGTTGAGGTTCTCGCTGGCGCCTTCGTCCGGAAGGCTGATGCGGTCGCCGACCATCTTGTCGACCCAGGCGCGGAGAGCCTTGAGCTCCTCCTCGTCCCAGGCGCGTTTGTTCAGCAGGTCGGCCATGAGCTTCATGTCGAGTCGGGTGATCTCAAGCCCGAGCAGATTGCGAGTCGGGATGACGTGGGCCAGCGCAGTCTCCATGCCCATGCTGTCATGGCCGAAGACAACGACGCGGCGACCCTTGAGGCCGACCTTGGTCACGGCGGCATAGCACCAGTCGACGAGTGCATCGGCTGTGGACTCGGTCATCACCGGGTTCATGCCGGTGTCGGGCCAGGTGCCGACGTTGATGTGGATCATGCGGCCGTACTGGCTGACTGCGCCACTGCAGGCCTGAACGAACACGACGCCCGGCTTTGGGCCACTGTTGCCGCAGGTCATGTTGAAGGGCGTGTCCTTGGGGAACTGCGACAGCAGGGACATGACGCTGAGCTGCGGGAAGGCCCAGGTGTCGGGGACGCAGACGAGGATGTTGACGCCCTCGGCCTCAAACTGGCGAGCGACCTTGTCGGCCTCTTTCTCGCCATCAACCAGGATGGGGGTCCATACGACCTTGACCGGCGTGCCGTCGGGCATCTTCACACGGTCGGCGAGGATGTCCGCCGTCATCTCAATGATATTGCGGCACCGCTGCCGAGAGTCCTCATCCACCCGCGGGTCACCACTGGCCCAAACACCGATAGTCGGCGCCTTCGATACGTGCGCCTGATTGTCTGATAGCCGAATAGCTGGCACGATACGACGCTCCTTTGTGCTGTGTACTTGCACCTCAATACGGTTAGGTTGCCTGTGTAATTCGCTGCGGCCGGGGCGGATACCTTCTGCGGGGCACAGAACGGGACGAAGGTCGGCTCGATGCACGAGCCTTCTAGGCTCGGGGCAGTCGGACGGTGAAGGTGCTTCCGCGGCCCGGCTCGCTGTCCACGGAGATCTGGGCCTGATGGTGCTCAAGGATCGAGCGGACGATCGCGAGTCCCAGACCGGTGCCTGGGATTCCGGCCTTGCGGCTGGCTGAGGATCGGTAGAACTCCTCGAAGATGCGGTCGAGTTCGTCGGCAGGGATGCCGATGCCTTCGTCCTGGACCTGCAGCACGACCTGTTCCTGATCTTGGTAGGCTCGCAGCCAGACCCGTCCGCCGGAGTGGCTGTGTCGCGTGGCGTTGCTGAGCAGGTTGCGAACCAGGGCGATCAGCTCGGACTGGTATCCGCGCACCAGGGGCAGCCCCGCCTGGATCTCAGCCACCAGGGCAAGGCCCTGCTCCCTCGCCAGCACCTCCTCTTCGGCCACGACGCTCTCCACCAGGTGTGCGAGGCTGACCTCCGAGGGCGCTTCGGCATCGTGGGCTTCGCGGATCTCGCTCAGGGTGAGCAGGTCTTCGGTGAGGTCCAGGGCTGCCTTCGCCCGGGCATCCGCGCGCGTCATCATGTCCTGCTGCCGTGGTGGGAGGCAGGAGGAGCTGGTGCCGAGGATGGCCTTGAGCATCATGCAGATGGCCGACAGGGGCGACTTGAGCTCGTGGGCAATCCGGCGCATGTACTCGACCTGGCTGCGCTGCGTCTCCTCCAGACCCGCGTAGGCGAGGTGGCACGACTGAGCTTGCTGGGCCAGCTCCCGGGTCAGGTCGGCCATCTGGGCCTCTCGGCGACGCAACTCCCCGGCGATGCTGCTGGCAAGGAAGACGGCGACGTAGAGCGCTGCGCCCAGGGCCAAGACCAGCGGCCAAGCCTGAGGGGAACGATAGGCGTCGCCGGTCATGGCTATTCCGAGGGAGTAGTGGCCGATCAGGCCGCGAGCCTCCAGCGCAAGCGTCACGAGGTAGGACACGAAAGCCACGGTCGCCTGGGCGAAAGCGGCCGGCGCCGTGAGGAGCATGCTGGCGATGATCATGTGGAAGACGTAGAAGAGGGACAGCGGGCTCTCGAGACCGCCGGTGAAGTGGATGACGAGGGTCAGCGCGAGCAGATCGAGGCCGATCTGGAGGTTTGCACACAGAAGCAGGTAGGGGGTCGATCCGCCGGGTCTGGGCAGGTGACGAGGACCAAGGGCCTCCCGAAGCAGCAGGTTGTATACGGCGATGAGGATGCCAAGGGCCTGAAGGGCGAACAAGGCTATCGGGAATCGCAGCATCTGCGCCGATAGGGCGGAAAGACCCAGCACACCGGCCGCCGCAACCCACCGCAGGCTGATCAACCAGCGGAGCCGTACCAGAAGTGAGGCTTCGGACGCGGTGAGCCCCATGCCGTCTCGCCCCTCCGCCTGGCTCCGGTCCCCTTCTCAAGCTCTGCACCATGGAGGCCGCACCTGAGAAGGGGACCGCTCAACCAATAGGTCAGTGCCCCTCTTCGAGCACCTGCTTGATCCTTGTCAGGAGCAGAGAGGGCTCCGCAGGCTTATCGATGAAGCCCTGAACAGGCAGGTACTCGCCGGCCTTGTACGTACCGTCGGACTGGTCGGGGTAGAAGCGCAGCTTGGTGGTGTTGTGAATGGCGGAGAGGATGATGATGGGCGTCTCGTTGGCGGGAGCCGGGTACTCGTTGCGCAGTCGCCACACGAAGTGGAAGCCCTCGGTCCCGTCAGGCATCATCACATCCAGCAAGATCAGATCGGGTACCGACTTGTCGACTTGCTCGAAAGCCTCCGTGGCGCTCCCCGCCTCGGACACCTCGTAGTCCGCGCTCTCCAGCACCATGCGTATGGACTCGACGATATCCGGGTCGTCATCCACGACGAGGATCTTGGCGTTCTGCGGCACTTCGGCACCTCCCTCAAAGGGACATGGAACCCCAGGTCCCTGCGCACGGCATGTCAGGCTCGTCCGGCTGCGAAGAGGACAGCTAAGGCTCTTCCGGGTCGCGGCGCTCTTGCAGGATCTGGTCGACCAGCCGATGCACCTGCGCGATCACCTCGGTGATCGCCGTGCCAACCTGCACGCTGAGACCGAAGCCGGGCGCGATCTCCTTCGGCTGTATGCCCACGATGGTCACCGGCGGCATTTTGCCGGTCATCCCGCCGATCTCGATGACGTCGAGAAGGCCCACCTGGTGCAGGGAAGCGATCGGCTCGGCGATCTCGGCCTCCACCTCGGCGGGAGTGAACACCCGCACCGTCCCCGGCTCAGTGCCCATGTCGACGGCGTCGACGAGGACCGCCTGCTCGCGTCCCTCCAGCTCGAACACGAGGTCAAAGCCGCCGGTGCCTCCCTCCACGACCTCGACTTCCACGGGGAAACCTTCATGGGCCAGTGCCCGGGCGGCAACTACCCCGACTCCTTCGTCGCGGAGTAGCTCATTTCCCACTCCGAGCACCAGGATAGGCGCGCGTGCCTCGTCTTCGAGCGGCAGCTCGTCCTCGGTAACCATCGTCTCGTGACCTCACTGATCTCGGGCTGGTTGGCAGGCAGCGCCGGTGCTCGTGCTCTCACACAAACTTAACCCTCAACAGGTGCGTCGCGCAAGAGATGCAGGGGTCGTAGGCACGGACCAGCATCTCCAGGAACTGGCGGATCTCGTCCTGACTGCGGTCGAGGATCCCGGGGACGAAGGCGTGCATGTCGCGCTCGATGTTGTTGAGGTTCTGGCCGGTGGGGATGACCAGATTGGCCTCCGTGACCAGCCCCTCGTCGTTGAAGGTGTAGTCATGAATGAGCTGGCCGCGCGGCACCTCGGAGGCACCGACCCCACGACCGGCCTTGACCTCCACAGTGGGGTCTTCGAGTACCAGCTCCAGGTCGCACAGCTTGTCGAGGATCTCGATGGCGTCCAGCGTGCACTGCACGCACTCCACCACCTGGGCGACGTTGTTCATGAAGGGGTTCATGCACCCCGACTCCAAGCCCAGGGCAGTGGCTACCTCAAGCGCCCGCGGCCGGAGCTGCCTGTGGTTGTTGTTGAACCGAGCCAGGGCGCCCACCATGTAGGAGCCCCGTTCAGTGGCTGCGTGCTTGGCGTGGGAGTGGGCCACCACGTACTCGCTGAACATCTGCTTGTACTCAGGGATGGTGACGCGTTGCCCGCGGCTGGAGATCATCTCGGTACCCCGGTACAGGGCATACTCGTCCGGATGGTACAGCGAGACGAACTCCATCTCCCGCTCGACCTGGGGCAACTGCAGCGTCTTGAGCAGGCTGACGCTGTCCATGAGGTCGTCCATGGAGGCAACAAGGCGCTCCCTGAGTGCCCGCAGATCGTCCTTGCGCGGCACATGGGGGAAGCACTTCACCTTCATGGCACAGGGGTGGATGTGCCGCCCGGCTATCACCGCGCAGAGGTCGTTGGCCAGGCGCTTGAGCCGCAGCGCCATGATCACGACCTCCTTGTGTGTCTCCACCAGGGGCAGAACGCTGGGCACACCGAGCAGGTCCGGCGCTACCAGGTAGTACACGTGCAGCACGTGGCTCTGCAGCGTCTCGCCACAGAAGGCCAACTGACGCATGAGCAGTGTCTGTTGGCTGATCTGAATGCCCAGGGCCGCCTCCACTGCCTGCAAGGAGGCCGAGGTGTGGCCGATGGAGCAGATGCCGCAGATGCGGCAGGTGATATGGGTGACCTCATCCCAGCGCCGGCCCAGGATCATGCTCTCGTAGAAGCGGGGCGACTCGGTGATCTCAAGCCGCAGCTCCTCGATCTTGCCTTGTTTGACGTTCAGCACGATGTCTCCGTGGCCCTCAACGCGGGTGATGTCCTCGACATGGAGGTTGACGTCAGGCATGGCCCACCTTCCTTTGCATGGACGGGCTGCAGGGCAGAGGAGAGGCAAAGGCAGCGTCAGGTTCGCACAGAGCTCTCTCCGCGTCTGCCCTCCGGTTAGGGCAATCTGTCGTCGTAGCTGTTGAACATGTCGAAGTGCTGCATGACCTCGCGGGCCGTCAGGCCGTACTCAGCCAGAGTCTCCTTGTGGGCGTTCTGGTTGGGGTCATCGACGAACCCCCGGCAGCCCTCGCAGCCATCACCGTAGGTCGGACAGATCGCGCCACAACCGGCCCGGGTCACCGGTCCCATGCAGAACTTGCCCTGGAAGAACACACACACGTTCTCCTTCTTCTTGCACTCGACGCAGATCGGGTACGTGGGCAGCCGTGGCGTCTTGCCCAGGCACAGGTCGCGGACCGTGCGCACGAACTCGCCGCGGTCGATGGGACAGCCGGGGAGTGCGAAGTCGATGGGAACCACCGCACTGACCGGGCATGCAGGGATCGTGTCGAACTGCGCTCCGGCGTCGCCGTAGACCGTCTCCTTGACCTGCCCCATGCCGTAGCGGTTCTTGAGGGCATTCAGACCGGCGTTGTGCGCACAGGCTCCGATGGGCACCAGGAGCTTGCACAGCTCGCGGATCTGCTTGACCTTCTTCACATCGTGGTGAGTGCTGATCGAGCCGTCCACCAGGGCGATGTCGAACTCCTGGGCGGTCTCGGTCATCGCCTCACGCCAGCGCACGAGCTGCACCAGGTTGAGCACGTCCAGGAGCTCGTTCTCACACTCCAGGATGGCGAGGCTGCAGCCCTCGCAGCCGGTAAAGGAGAAGACGGCCACGGTAGGCTTCATCTAGATCGCCTCCCACAGGTACTTGAGCTCCGAGAAGCTGAAGACCGGGCCGTCCAGGCAGCAGTACTTGCCGTTGATCTGGCAGTGACCGCACTTGCCGACCCCGCACTTCATATGCCGCTCCAGCGAGAGGAGGATGTTCTCGTCGGCAATCCCCTTGAGGCGGCATTCTGTAATGACGAACTGGTACATGATGGGTGGACCGACCACAATCGCCTTCGTCATGGCCGCATCCAGAGCGAGGTCCGGAAAGAGGGTGGTGATGACGCCCACGTGCCCCGACCAGTCCGGATGGGCGCGGTCGATGGTCAACCGCAGGTCCACATCCTCCCGGGCACCCCAGGCCGCCAGTTCGTCGCGGAACAGCATCTCCTCGGGTCGTTTGAAGCCGTAGAGAATGGTGACCTTGCGGTACAGCTCACGTTGGGCCAGGATAGCCTGGATGAGCCCTCGCAGCGGGACGAGTCCGATGCCGCCACCAATGATGAGCAGGTCGCGGTCGGCGAGAGTCTCCAGCGGGAAACCGTTGCCATAGGGGCCACGGATGCCGACGGTATCGCCGACAACGGTCTTGTGGAGCGCTCCGGTGACGTTGCCCACGCGGCGCACGCACAAATCAAAGGTACCCGAGGCGTCCGCTGCGGAGGCCATGGAGATCGGTGCCTCGCCGATACCGAAGCAGCAGACCTGGACGAACTGTCCCGGCTTGTGCCCCAGGGGTACCCCGTCGGCCATCTTCAGGCGTAGCAGCCTCTCCTGCGGCGTCTCCTCCACGATCTCAAGGATGTCGGCCCTTCGTGGCAGGTACAGGTCTCGCTGTGGAGGGTGCTGCGCCTCGCCGTGAACGGTTGTGGAGAGTTGGTCAGCCAATCAGAGCCCCTCCCTTCCCATGGGCGGCGATCAGCTCATTGATGACGCCGACCGGGTCGATCTTCACCAGACACTGGCGCACACAACGCCCACAGCCGCAGCAGTAGGGCTTGCCATAGCGGGTGAACAGGTAGGCGTACTTGCGGAAGAAGCGGTGGCGAAGTCGCTCGGTGCGGTTCTCGCGGAAGTTCTCGCCTGTTGCGACCCTGGCGAACCCCTCCAGCATGCAGCCATCCCATTCGCGACGCCGCTCGCCCGTGGTGAGTGCCAGGCCCATCTCGTCGAGGACGTCCCAGCAGAAACAGGTGGGACAGGTCAGGTTGCAGGTCCCGCAGCCGTAGCACTTCTCAGCCCACTTCTCCCATACGGGGCTCTCAGCGAAGCCCGTGAACAGCAGGGGAAGAGCGGTGTAGTCGGAGTCGAGGTGGCGCTCCTGGGTGATCTTGCGGTTGAGGTGCGTCTTGAGGTAGCTGACCTCGCCGGCGGTAGCCTCGCGACTGGCGATGCCCTTGAGCATCTCGTCGCCGGCGTCGCTGCCGACCTCGACGATGTAGTGCTCCTCGTCGGGGAGAGGGGTCAGGAACAGCTCATAGCCGCTGTCGATGGTGGCGGTGCCCATGCTCGCGCAGAAGCACCACTCGTCGGGCACGCACTCGATGCCGATGATGCGCATCTTGGCCCGCTTCTCAAGATAGTTAGCGTCGGCAAAGTGGTCGGCGAAGGCTGTGTCCAGGGCCGTCAGTCCGTAGAGGTCACAGGTGTGGACCCCGAAGAGCACGAGTGGCTCGCTGTCGACCACTGCCGTCACCGATGGCGCCTGGCCCAGTTCGTAGCGCAGCAGCGTCTCTTTCGGAGGGAAAGCGTACTTCTTCGCCGGGATGATCGTGGTGGTGTACTGCAGCACGGCGTCCGCAGGATCGGTCAGGTCCTCGAAGGCCCACTGACGGTCTCCCGGCCGTTTGTGGGGAGCGACGACGCGGCCCTGCTCCATGAGTTGAGCGAGCAGGCCCCTGATCTCGGCGACACTGATCACCTGCAGCGTCATCTGGTCAGACCTCCTACCTCTGCGTGCCTCTTCAGCCCCGATGGGTTCTGTCCCGGAAGCCCTAACAGATTCTGGGCAGCAGCTCACCGGCGGGCATGGAGAGCACGCGGCTGGTCCCAAGCTCGGTCAGCACGGTCACACGCGGCCTGGCCCCTGGTCTCACCTCCCCGATGACGACGCTCTCGCGGCCAAGAGGGTGCCTCTGGGCAGCCTGAAGCACTGTCTCGACATGATCCTCGGCCACGAAGGCCACGAGACGCCCTTCGTTGGCAAGGTGCAGGGGATCGAAGCCCAGGAGCTCGCAGGCACCCTTCACCTCGGGACGGACGGGAATCAGCCTGTCCTCGATGCCGATCTGGACCTCCGAAGCGAGGGCGATCTCGTTCAGAGCGGCGGCAAGCCCGCCACGAGTGAGGTCACGCAGGGCATGCACGGCTCCGGGAGCTGCCTGCAGCATGGCCTGCACCAACCCGTTCAGGGGAGCGCAGTCGCTTGTGATCGGCGTGCGGAGCGGCAGCTCCTCCCGGGCGACAAGCAGGGCGATGCCGTGGTCACCCAGGGGACCGCTCACCAAGACTCGGTCCGTCGGCTTCACTGACTTGCACCCCGGCGGATGCGGCTCGTGAACCAGGCCCACACCGGTGGTGTTGATGAAGAGACCATCGCCGCTGCCCTTCTCGACTACTTTGGTGTCGCCTGCGACGATCCGCACGCCTTCCTGTTCGCAGACCTCCCGCAAGGATCGCAGGGCTTGTCGCAAGGTAGCTACCGGCAGGCCTTCCTCGAGGATCAGGGCAACGGTCATGTAGAGTGGCACTGCGCCTCTCATCGCCAGGTCGTTGATCGTCCCGGTGGCCGCGAGCTTGCCGATGTCGCCTCCGGGGAAGACGAGGGGCTTGACCACGAAGGAGTCGGTGGTGACGGCGATGCGCCCGTCAGCCGGTAGAATGGCGGCATCCTCCCACTGGGGCTCGCCGTCATAGAGCACAGCGATCTCCTGGGCCA
>JBDKVB010000006.1 GCA_039679385.1 Armatimonadia bacterium
GCAGCTCGGTGAGAGCGTCGAGCAGCCAGTGCGCGTAACGGGGACGCTCGGCCAAGTCGAGCAGGAACTGGCCGAAGCCCCGGAGGAACTGCGACCACTCCATCAGATTCCCGCCAAAGGCGCACAGAATCGCCTTGTCGGTGGTGGCGCGAAGCTCCGCCGCCCTGATGCGCATCTCCTCCCAGCGCTGATCATCCAGGCCAGGATGCCAGGGTGCGCAGGCACATCGTCCCCAGGTAACCTGGGCCATCGCATGGGCGAGGTCGTCGAGGGAAGTGACGCGGGACATCCCCTCGGACTCCTCGCGACAGGTTCGGAGCGCCAGGGGTGCCCCGGGGGCCAACGGACGGAAGGTCTGGGTCAGGAACTCCTGCCCGCGAGGCATCACGCCGATGACCTGGCCGTGGTCGCCACGTACCCGCCAGCCGCCCTGACCGTCGGATTCCGGCTGAAACCACGCGGGGGCCTTCGCAGGTGTCCCGTCGGGCAAGGTCCAGTCGCGCCAGTCGGAGGGCTCTGTGAACCAGGCCCGACCGAGGTCGAGGACATCCACGCCGAACCTGTCGAGGACGGCCCAGTCAGGCTGTGCGAGGCCCTGGACCACGTCATAGACGAGGATCGGCACGTCAAGGCCGAGGTGACGCGTGAGGCGACCATAGCCGACCGCTGAGATGCCGGTGGAGCGCATGGCACCGAAGTCAATCGGCACGCGGTCTGTTGGCTGGTGAGCCAGGGCAGTGAGCACTCGTTCCCGTGAGGTCATTGCAGTGACTCCTGAGGGCGAGGCTGTGAGTGTGTCTAGTCTGGCAGGCGTCCGGTGAAGCCCCACAGGTACCCTCGCTCAGCCCGGACGGTCACCAGCTTCCCCCTGAGGTCCTCGTCGGCAGCCTCGAAGATCATGAGCTTGTTGGTTCGTGTGCGACCGCGCAGCTTGCCGGGCGACTTCGGGTCAGGTCCCTCGACGAGGACCTCGAAGTCGCGACCCACTAGTGCCTCGTTGATATCGTGGCTGATGGTGTTCTGGACGGCCACCAGTCGCTCCAGCCGGTCCTGCTTGACGGCTTCCGGCACCTTGTCGGTGGCCAGGGCCGCTCGTGTCCCCGGACGGTCGCTGTACTTGAACATAAACGCCTGGTCGTAGCGGATCTCCTCAAAGGCCCGGAGGGTGTTGAGGAACTGCTCCTCAGTCTCTCCCGGGAAGCCCACCATGACGTCCGTGGTGATCGCCAGCCCGGGCATTCGTGAGCGTGCCGCCTCGACGAGCGACTTGTAGTGCGAGTAAGTGTACCCACGACCCATCCGGTGCAACACCTCATCGTCGCCGGCCTGGATCGGCAGGTGGAGGTGCTCGCAGAGGGGACCCAATTCGGCCATCGTGTCCAGGAGACGCTCGGAGAGGTCCTTGGGGTGCGAAGTGGTGAACCGCAGGCGAGCGAGGCCAGGTACCTCGGCAACCAGTCGCAGCAAGGAGGCGAAGTCGGTCTCGTCGAGGCCCTGGTAGCTGTTCACGTTCTGGCCCAGCAAGGTGATCTCGCGGTAGCCGTCGGCGACGGCCTGTTTGACCTCGCCAAGGACGGCCTCAGGTGCGCGGCTCTGCTCGCGACCCCGGGCATAGGGAACGATGCAGTAAGCGCAGAAGTTGTTGCACCCGTAGCTGACGTTTACGAAGGCGGCGACGCCGGGCACCCGGCAGACAGCCAGGGCCTCCGGGATGACCTCGTCCTCGTTGGCAAGAATCTGGGCAGGGCGAGTGCTCCGTCGGATCGCCTCGGTGAGGCCGGAGAGGTTGCGTGGACCGACGATCACGTCTACGAAGGGCGCACGCCTTCGGATCTCCTCGTGGGCGATCTGGGCGACGCAGCCGGCGACGACCACGACCATGTCGGGGCGTTGCTGCTTGAGCTTGCGCACGTCACCCAGCTTGGAGAAGACCTTGTGCTCGGGCTTCTCGCGGACCGCACAGGTGTTGAGGACGACCACTTTGGCGTCTGTCATGCTCTCCGTGCGGTGCAGCCCGAGGCTTTCGAGCAACCCGGCGATGGTCTCCGAGTCGCGCTCGTTCATCTGACAACCCATAGTATCAAGGTAGTAGCAGTCGGACATAGTCCGGCGATTATAGCACAGGAGCAGAGGGGACGGGGCGGCCAAAGGGCAGCTCATCCCTGCCTGCGGCATGCTCTCTGCACGCACGGCAACGGCACCTCACCCCTGCCTTCGGCATCCTCTCTCCACGCGGTGGCGAGGGGAACGGCAACGACAGCGGCAATGACAACGGCCGGAGGGCCGAAGGTGCCCTCGGTCCCAGGGCGAAATGGTGCGCCTGTCAGGCGCTTTCCACGAAAGGACTGAGCAAGATGCCGCGAGGGTTTGCCAAAGGTCTCCTGCGCTATGCGTGTGTCGGTGCCGGGCTTCAGGGCGAAGGGCACATCAAGATCATCGCTGCGCTGCCCAACACCGAGTTGTTGGCTGTCTGTGATGTGAACGAGGAGCGGGCCAAAGCTGCTGCGGAACGGTATGGTGCGGCCAGGGCGCTGGCCAACTACGAGGAGGTTCTGGCCGACCCGACCGTGGAGGCGGTCTCGATCGCGCTCCCCGATCACCTCCACCGGGAAGCTGCAGTGAAGGCACTCCAGGCCGGCAAGCATGTGCTGCTGGAGAAGCCCATGGCGACCTCCGTGACTGATGCCCAGGCGATCTACGACGCGCAGCAGGCCAGCGGCAAGACGCTGATGGTGAACCAGAGCAACCGCTGGATGCCCTCCTTCTGGTCGACCCACGAGATGCTTGAGGCAGGGCGCTTCGGCGACCCGATGTATGTGTACGCGCGGCTCAACAACACAATCTATGTGCCGACCAAGATGCTCTCCTGGTCGGCCAACACACG